>JAYTHS010000154.1:0-5343 GCA_043732345.1 Frankiales bacterium
TCGGCGGCCTCCTTGACGACCCGCCCGGAGGCGGTCAGCGGCAGGTCGGGCTCCACCGAGCCCTCCGCGGCCAGCTCGCTGCCGAGCCGCTGCGACGCCGCCGCGAGGCGGACCTCGCCGACGACCAGCAGCCCGCCGAGCAGCACCAGCAGCAGCACGCCGGCACCCAGCGCGGAACCTGCTAGCGATCCGGTCCGGAACAGGTCGTAGGCCCGCACCCCCATGTAGGCCCCGACCATCACCGTGGCACCGACCGTGATTCCGGCGGAGACCTTAGGACTCATGCGCGGTCGCGCATCGGCGGTCGCTCATCGTCGGCGGCTCACGGCTGGCGGGTCATGCGGCGCGGGGATGTGCGGCGCGGGGACATCAGGCTCACAGGTCCAGCAGGGCGTCGAGCCCGACGGTGAGCCCGGGCCGGGCGGCGATCTTGCGGACCCCCAGCAGCACACCGGGCATGAACGACGTCCGGTCGTAGGAGTCGTGCCGCAGCGTGAGGGTTTCGCCGGAGCCACCGAGTAGCACCTCCTGGTGGGCGACGAGCCCGGCGAGCCGGACCGAGTGGACCCGCACCCCGGAGATGTCGGCCCCCCGTGCGCCGGCGACCTCCTGCGTCGTCGCGTCCGGCATGTCGGGCTGCCCGGCGCGCGCCTGCGCCACCAGCTCCGCCGTACGACGGGCGGTCCCCGAGGGCGCGTCAGCCTTGCCGGGGTGGTGCAGCTCGACGATCTCGACGCTGTCGAAGAAGGGAGCAGCCTGCGCCGCGAAGCGCATCATCAGCACCGCGGCGACCCCGAAGTTGGCAGCCACGAGGACCCCGGTCGTGGAGTCCTGGACCCACTCGGCGACCTCGGCGAGCTGGGCCCCGTCGAAGCCGGTCGTGCCCACGACCGCGTGCACGCCCGCGTCGACGCAGGTCCGGATGTGCCCCATCACCGCGTCGGGGTGGGTGAAGTCCACCGCGACGTCGACCCCCGAGAGGTCCAGCGTGTCACCCACGTCGCAGGCCAGCCGCAGCGTCAGGTCCGGGGCAGCCGTGACCGCGCGGACGACCTCGGAGCCCATCCGGCCCCGGGCGCCGAGGACGGCGACCCTGATCATGTCGGCAGGGTCATGTCAGCAGCGTCAAATCGATCAGGGGTCGTGTCGGGAGGGGTCATGCCAGCACCGTCATGTGAGGACCTCCGTGAAGTCGCGGTCGGGGAACGGTCCGATGATGCCCAGCGAGCGCGGCCGGCGGAGCACCTCGGCCGCGACGGCGCGAACGTCGTCCGGCGTCACCGCCTCGATCCGGGCCAGCAGCTCCTCGACGGTCGGGACCTCACCCGCGACCAGGGTCGCCTTGCCGATGCGGCTCATCTGCGAGCCCGTGTCCTCCAGGCCCAGGACGAGGGACCCGCGCATCTGGCCCTGGGCCCGGGCGACCTCCTCGTCGGTGACCCCGTGCTCGGCAACCCGGTCGAGCTCCTCGCGGCACAGCGCCAGCACCTCGTCGACCTTGCCGGGGGCGCAGCCGGCGTAGACGCCAAACAGCCCGGTGTCGGCGTGGTGGCTGCTGTAGCTGTAGACGCTGTAGGCCAGCCCCCGCTTCTCACGGACCTCCTGGAACAGCCGACTGCTCATCCCACCGCCGAGCGCGTTGTTGAGCACGGACAGGGCGTAGCGGCGGTCGTCGTCACGGGCCAGGCCGTAGGTCCCCAGCACCAGGTGGGCCTGCTCGGTCGGCCGGTCCTCCACGATGGCGCCGGCCAGCAGCTCCGGCGGGTCTGCCGCCCGCAGCCCCGCGGGGGGCGCCGGCGGCAGCTCACCGAAGGCCTGCTGCACCAGCCGTACGACGGTGGAGTGGTCCAGGTTGCCCGCTGCGCTGACCACGAGGTTCGGGCCGGTGTAGCGGGAGCGGTAGTAGCCGGCGATCGCGTCGGCGGTCAGGCTCTGCAGGGTCTCGACGCTGCCGATGACCGGGCGGCCCAGCGGGTGGTCACCGAAGACCGCCTCGGCGAAGGCGTCGTGGACGACGTCCCCGGGGTCGTCGTCGTGCATAGAGATCTCCTCCAGGATGACGCCGCGCTCGTTCTCGACGTCCCGCTGGCTGACGAGGGCACTGGTCACCAGGTCGCTCACGACGTCGACCGCCAGCGGCAGGTCGACGTCGAGCGTCCGGGCGTAGAAGCAGGTGTACTCCTTGCCGGTAAAGGCGTTGAGATCGCCGCCGACCGCGTCCATGACCGCGGCGATCTCCAGCGCGTCCCGCCGTTTGGTGCCCTTGAACAGCAGGTGCTCCAGGAAGTGCGAGGCGCCCGCCTCGTGGGCGTGCTCGTCTCGCGAGCCGACGCCCACCCAGACGCCGAAGGCGGCGCTCCGGACCCCGGGCACCGCCTCCGTGACGACGCGCAGGCCCCCGGTCAGGGTCGTGGACTGGACCGCCGTGACCGGGGACCTACGCGCCAAGGGTCTACTCCGCCGCTGCCGCGACCGGCTCGGCGGCGGCGTTCTCGACCGGCGTCAGGCTGATCTTGCCACGCTGGTCGATCTCGGTGATCTCGACCTGCAGCTTGTCGCCGACGTTGACGACGTCTTCGACCTTGCCGACGCGCTTGCCGTTGCCCAGCTTGCTGATGTGGACCAGGCCGTCGCGGCCGGGCACCAGCGAGACGAACGCCCCGAAGGCGGCGGTCTTGACGACCGTCCCCAGGAAGCGCTCCCCGACCTTGGGCATCGTCGGGTTGGCGATCTGGTTGATCACCGCGAGAGCGGCCTCGGCAGCCGTGCCGCTCGTGGCACCGATGTAGATGGTGCCGTCGTCCTCCACCGTGATGTCCGCACCGGTGTCGGCCTGGATCTGGTTGATCATCTTGCCCTTCGGCCCGATGATCTCGCCGATCTTGTCGACGGGGATCTTGACGCTGAGCACGCGCGGGGCGTACGGCGACATCTCGTCGGGCTCGTCGATGGCCTCGTTCATGACCTCGAGGATCGCGAGGCGGGCCGTGCGGGCCTGCTGCAGGGCGGCGGCCAGCACCGAGCTGGGGATGCCGTCGAGCTTGGTGTCGAGCTGCAGCGCCGTGACGAACTGCGGGGTGCCGGCGACCTTGAAGTCCATGTCGCCGAACGCGTCCTCGGCGCCGAGGATGTCGGTCAGGGTGGCGTACTCCCCGCCCTCGAAGATCAGGCCCATCGCGATGCCGGCAACGGGCGCCTTGAGCGGCACCCCGGCGTTGAGCAGCGACATCGTCGAGGCGCAGACCGAGCCCATCGACGTGGACCCGTTAGAGCCGAGGGCCTCGGAGACCTGACGGATCGCGTAGGGGAACTCCTCGCGGCTGGGCAGCACGGGCACGAGGGCCCGCTCGGCCAGCGCACCGTGGCCGATCTCCCGGCGTTTGGGCGAGCCCACGCGGCCGGTCTCACCGGTGCTGTACGGCGGGAAGTTGTAGTTGTGCATGTAGCGCTTGCGGTTCTCGGGGTTGAGCGTGTCGACCATCTGCTCCATGCGGAGCATGTTCAGCGTGGTGACACCCATGATCTGGGTCTCGCCGCGCTCGAACAGCGCCGAGCCGTGCACGCGGGGCAGGACCTCGACCTCGGCGGCGAGCTGGCGGATGTCCTCGAGGCCCCGGCCGTCGATGCGGACCTTGTCGTTGACGACACGGCGCCGTACGAGGGTCTTGGTGAGGGAGCGGAAGGCCGCCTTGAGCTCGTTGCCACGACCCTCGAACTTCTCCGCGAGGTCGGCCAGCACCCTGTCCTTGAGCTCGTCGGTCTTGCTCTCGCGCTCGGCCTTGCCGGCGATGGTCATGACCTGGGCGAGCTCGGTCTCGGCCGCAGCGGTCACGGCGGCGAGCACGTCGTCGTCGTAGTCCAGGAAGACGGGGAACTCCAGCGGCTCCTTCGGCGAGAGCGCCTTGAGCTCGGCCTGGGCCTTGCAGACCGCCGCGATGGCGGGCTTCGCGGCCTCGAGGCCGGCTGCGACAACGTCCTCGGTGGGGGCCTTGCCACCGCCGTTGACGACCTCGTAGACGTTCTTGGTGGCCTCGGCCTCGACCATCATGATCGCGACATCACCGTCGTCGAGCAGGCGGCCCGCGACGACCATGTCGAAGGTCGCGTCCTCGAGCTCGCTGTGGGTCGGGAAGGCGACCCACTCGCCGTTGATGCACGCCACGCGGGTGGCGCCCACCGGGCCGGTGAACGGCAGGCCGGACAGCAAGACGGCGCAGGCCGCCGAGTTGATGGCGAGCACGTCGTACAGGTGGTCGGGGTCCAGCGCGAGGACGGTCGAGACGACCTGGACCTCGTTGCGCAGGCCCTTCTTGAACGACGGGCGCAGCGGCCGGTCGGTCAGGCGGCAGGTGAGAATCGCGTCCTCCGACGGCCGGCCCTCACGGCGGAAGAAGCTGCCGGGGATGCGCCCGACGCTGTACATCCGCTCCTCGACGTCGACCGTCAGGGGGAAGAAGTCCAGGTTCTCCTTCGGGCGCTTGCTGGCCGTGGCGGCCGACAGCACCATGGTGTCGTCCTGGTAGATCGTGACCGAGCCGGCGGCCTGGCGGGCCAGCCGGCCGGTCTCAAAGCGGATGGTGCGGGTGGCGCCACCGGGGTTGGTGATGACGGCTTCGGCGAACTCGCTGCCGTAGATGTTGCTCTCGCCCTGCTGTCCCTCAGTCATTAAGGGCTCTCCTCTTCGGTGCGGGCCAGGCGTCCGGTCCTCAGCGGGAACCGGTCTTCAGTGGAGGCGGCCGGGTCCCTGTGTCGTGCTGCGGGGGTCCTGGCCGCCACTCCCGAGGACCGGGTCCGGGGTGCTGCTCCCGGTGCTCGGCTCGTGTGGCGTCGCGCGGGCGGGTGCCCGTACAACGAAGGGAGTGCCCGGGCGGGCACTCCCTGTCGTGCAGCTAGCGGCGCAGTCCGAGCCGCTCGATGAGCGTGCGGTAGCGCGTGATGTCGGTCTTCTCGAGGTACTTCAGGAGCCGACGGCGGCGCCCGACGAGCAGCAGCAGCCCACGACGCGTGTGGTGGTCGTGCTTGTGCTCTTTGAGGTGGGCCGTGAGGTCCGTGATGCGCCTGGTGAGCATCGCGACCTGGACCTCGGGCGAACCCGTGTCGCCCTCGACCGTGGCGTACTCCGTCATGATGGACGTCTTCTGCTCGGTGGTCAGCGCCACGGGGCTCCTTGGTGTCTGTGGTGTGCGCCCGGAGTCTTCTGCACCCGGGCAAGGCAACACACCGCCGGTCTTGCCGGCAAGGTAACGATACCAGGGCCCTCGCCCGCAGGCCGGTCACGACGCTCGCGACCGGGAGCCCCGGCTCCCTTCGCCGCCCGATCCGTACGACGTACGAGCTGCGCCC
>JAYTHS010000155.1:0-5343 GCA_043732345.1 Frankiales bacterium
CATGAACCAGCTCGCCGACGCCGTCAAGGTCACCCTCGGCCCGAAGGGCCGCAACGTCGTCCTGGAGAAGAAGTGGGGCGCCCCCACGATCACCAACGATGGCGTCTCCATCGCCAAGGAGATCGAGCTCGAGGACCCCTACGAAAAGATCGGCGCCGAACTCGTCAAGGAGGTCGCCAAGAAGACCGACGACGTCGCGGGTGACGGCACCACCACGGCCACCGTGCTCGCCCAGGCGCTCGTTCGCGAGGGTCTGCGCAACGTCGCCGCCGGTGCCAACCCGATGGGCCTGAAGAAGGGCATCGAGGCCGCCGTCGAGCGCGTCGTCGAGGCCATCGGCAAGGCCGCCAAGGACGTCGAGACCAAGGAGCAGATCGCCTCCACCGCGTCGATCTCCGCTGCCGACACCACGGTCGGCGAGATCATCGCCGAGGCCATGGACAAGGTCGGCAAGGAGGGTGTCATCACGGTCGAGGAGAGCAACACCTTCGGCCTGGAGCTCGAGCTCACCGAGGGCATGCGCTTCGACAAGGGCTACATCAGCCCTTACTTCGTCACCGACCCCGAGCGCATGGAGACGGTCCTGGAGGACCCCTATGTGCTCGTCGTGAACTCCAAGATCGGCTCCGTCAAGGACCTGCTGCCGCTGCTGGAGAAGGTCATGCAGTCCGGTCGCCCCCTGGCGATCATCGCCGAGGACGTCGAGGGCGAGGCCCTCGCGACCCTGGTGGTCAACAAGATCCGCGGCACCTTCAAGTCTGCCGCCGTCAAGGCGCCCGGCTTCGGCGACCGGCGCAAGGCCATGCTGCAGGACATCGCGATCCTGACCGGTGCCCAGGTCATCTCCGAGGAGGTCGGCCTCAAGCTCGACACCGCGGGCCTGGAGTTGCTCGGTCGGGCCCGCAAGGTCACGATCACCAAGGACGAGACGACCATCGTCGAGGGTGGGGGCGACGCCGACCAGATCGCCGGTCGCGTCAACCAGATCCGCGCCGAGATCGAGAAGTCTGACAGCGACTACGACCGCGAGAAGCTGCAGGAGCGCCTGGCCAAGCTCGCCGGTGGCGTCGCCGTCATCAAGGTCGGTGCGGCCACCGAGGTGGAGCTCAAGGAGCGCAAGCACCGCATCGAGGACGCCGTCCGCAACGCCAAGGCCGCTGTCGAGGAGGGCATCGTCGCCGGTGGTGGCGTCGCGCTGCTCCAGGCGTCCGTGACCGCGTTCGACAAGCTCGACCTCGTCGGTGACGAGGCGACCGGTGCCAACATCGTGCGCCTGGCGCTGGAGGCCCCGATCAAGCAGATCGCCATCAACGCCGGCCTCGAGGGCGGCGTCGTCGTGGAGAAGGTCCGCAACCTCCCCGTCGGCCAGGGGCTCAACGCCGCGACCGGTGAGTACGTCGACATGATCGCCGTCGGCATCATCGACCCGGCCAAGGTCACCCGCTCGGCCCTGCAGAACGCCGCCTCCATCGCGGCGCTGTTCCTCACCACCGAGTGCGTCATCGCCGACAAGCCCGAGAAGGCCGCGGCCATGCCCGGCGGCGGCGGCATGGGAGACATGGACTTCTAGTCCCTGCTCACCACCACCCGCTCGTACGACGGGGCGTCCCTCCTCACGGGGGGCCGCCCCGTCGGCATTCCCGCTGGATGTGGACGTTCCCGCGGGAACGCGGCCTGCATCTGAGCCTGAGTAAGGCCCGTGCCCCACGAGTTGGCCCCGGGGCCATCTCCCGACGACGTCGCTGCAACGAGCCCTGGTCCTGGACAGCTCAGGAGCGACATATCCGCACGAATCCCCCTCCCGATCAGCCGTCCGACGTGGATCTCTGCAGCGACGTCGTAGCGGCCGGTCCGTCGGCGTTCCCGCGGGAACATGCCGGCCCGTGAGGGCGGCCCGACCTGGCACGCAACAAGGGCGCTGCCGCCCGGCACCCGACCTGGCACGCACCAAGGACGCTGCCGCCCGGCACCCGGCCTGGCCCGCGAGCCGCCGGACCAGCTCCCGGGAGTGGACGTCGTCTCGGCTCCCGACCGCCGCGAGGCCTCGGGCCCGAGTTGAGGACGGCCTGGGTCTGCTGGTCTGGCGACATGGCCCGATGCTCCCCCAGCAGGCGCCATCACGATCGTGACCGCGCTGCCTGTCTCCCGGCCGGTGACCCGTGCTGACCTTCGAGGACCTGCCGGGAGGACGACGGGCACCGTTACGAGCTCATCGACGGGGTGCTGCTCGTGGGCCCTGGCCGGCGGTTCGGCCACCAGACGGTGGTGAGCGACCTGCACCTGCTCCTGCGCGCCAGGTGCCCCCCGGAGCTGCAGATCATCCTGGCGCCGTTCACCGTGGCCCTGTCCGATGACACCAGGTGCAGCCGGACCTGCAGGCCCCCCCTCGCTGCAGGAGGCCGGCGTCGCGTATTACTGGTTGGTTCGACCCCGACCTGCCCGACCTGCCCGACCTGCCCGTCAGCGACCTGTGCGCGGAAGCTGTCAACGGCGATCACCTTGCTCGCGACCGTGATGGTCAACGTGTGGACCGCATCGCGCAGGCCGCCGTACGCGACGTTCTTGCGTGCGGTGGTGGCAGACGTCGCTGACACGGTCGGACGCGCGACGCCGTCGATGCTGACAGTGGCGGTGCCCGTGCCCGTGCCCGTGCCCGGGCCGGGTCGACGTCTGCTGCCACCGGATCCCCCCGGTGTGAAGATGTCGCCATGACCGTTCCCGAGCTCGGCCGTGTCGGTGTCTGGACCTCGGCGCTGGACGCCCTGCCGCTCGGGCACGCGCTCGACGCGGTGACGGCCCTGGACGAGCAGGGTTGGGGGGCCCTGTGGTTCGGCGAGGCGTACGGCCGGGAGGCCCTGACCGCAGCGGGCCTCTACCTCGGGGCCAGCCGCCGGATGACCGTCGCCACGGGTATCGCCAGCATCTACGCCCGCGACGCCGTCGCCACCAGCGCCGCCGCCCGCACCCTGGCCGCCGCCCACCCCGGCCGATTCCTGCTCGGGCTCGGCGTTTCGCACGCCCCGCTCGTGGAGCGGATGCGCGGCCACTCCTACGGCAAGCCCGTGCAGGCGATGCGGGACTACCTCGACGCGATGGATGCCGCGCCGTACGCCGTGGCGGGCGACGAGCCGGCCGCTCCCCGGGTGCTGGCGGCCCTTGGCCCGAGAATGCTCGAGCTGGCCCGGGACCGCTGCGCCGGGGCGCATCCCTACCTGGTGACGCCCGAGCACACCGCCAGTGCCCGCGCGGTGCTCGGCCCCGACGCGGTGCTCGCCGTCGAGCAGGCGGTCGTGCTGTCCGACGACGAGCAGGAGTGGCGTGCCCGCGCCCAGTGGCACCTGGAGATCTACACCGGTCTGTCGAACTACCGGAACAACTGGCTGCGTGAGGGCTTCGGCGAGGACGACCTGGTCCGGGGCGGGTCAGACCGGCTTAAGGCCGCCCTCGTGACCCGGGGAGCGCAGGCCGCCCGGGACCGGGTCCAGGAGCACCTGGACGCCGGGGCGAGCCACGTCTGCGTGCAGGTCCTCGGGACGAGTGCCTTCGACGTGCCGCAGACGGACTGGGCCGAGCTCGCGCAGGTGCTCCTGACGTGACGGTGGGCGCCCTGGACGAGGCGACGCTGCGGCGGATGCGCCGTCAGCCCCTCATCCTGGTCGTCCTGCTCGACGTCCTCGTCCTCGCCGACGGCGCCACGGCTGCCGTCGACCGCCCGACCGGCGCAGCCCCGCCGAGCTCTGCCGGGACCTGCAGACCCGCACGGAGCCGAACCGCGCTACGTCGGCAGGGATTGCCCTGGCCAGCAAGGACTCTTGGCAGTCTCTGGCCAGCGCGACCGTCCATCTGCTGGTCAGCCGCAGGGAGGTGTCGTCGACCGTCGAGCTGCACCTGCACCGGGTGGATGGCCAGTGGCGGGTCCTGCTCGACCCCACCGTCTGCGCCGTCGTCGGTTGCGCCTGCCTAGCGCAGGCTGCCCACCGCAGCGACCGGCAGGCCGCTGCGTTCGCAGACCCAGAACGGATCGGTCCCGAGGTCGGGCTCGACGAACAGCGGGTGGTCACCGTGCTCGGCGCACACCGGCCACAGCGGAGCCCGCTCGCGCACCGCCTCCTGGACGTCCTGCGCGAGCAGGCACAGCAGGTAGGGAGCCCCGTCGGCCCACTGCTCGAGCCACCAGCGACGCTGCTCCACCGCCTGGGCCACCAGGTCGTCGTACACCGGGTCAGCGAGGTCCCGGGCCACGGCCGCAGCGGCATCCTCGAGGGCCGTCACCGCTTGTCCCGCAGCTGGCGGGCGACCAGCCCGGGGTCGTGGTAGCCCTGGGTGCCTCTGGGCGTGACGCTGATGTCGAAGACGCCGAAGTGGGTCGTGAGGTTCCAGAAGGTCGAGACGTCCCTCGCGAACACGCTCGCCACCGATCACCCCCCGAACAAACCAGCGCTCTGCGTTCTAGCCCTCAGCGAGGATGTCGTCGGCGTCGACGATCGTGTACGGGTAGCCCTGCTCGGCCAGGAAGCGCTGCCGGTGGGCGGCATAGTCCTGGTCGACGGTGTCGCGGCTGATCACGGTGTAGAAGTGCGCGCTGCGCCCGTCGGCCTTGGGCCGCAGCACCCGGCCGAGGCGCTGAGCCTCCTCCTGGCGCGACCCGAAGGTGCCGCTGACCTGGATGGCCACGGACGCCTCGGGCAGGTCGATGGAGAAGTTCGCGACCTTGGAGACCACCAGGCCAGGGATCTGCTTGGTCCGGAACAGCTCGAACAGCCGCTCGCGCTCGGCGTTCTTCGTCGAGCCCTGGATGATCGGCATGTCCAGGGCTGCGCCGAGCTCCTCGAGCTGGTCCAGGTAGGCCCCGATGACCAGGATCTGGTCGTGGGCGTGCCGCTCTACGAGCTTGCGGACGACCGCGATCTTGGTGTGGGCCGTCGCTCCTGCCCGGTAGCGCTCCTCGGGCTCGGCGGTCGCGTAGGTCAGCCGCTCGGCGTCGGTCATCGTGACCCGGACCTCGGTGCAGTCCGCGGGCGCGATGTAGCCCTGCGCCTCGATGTCCTTCCAGGGGGCGTCGTAGCGCTTGGGCCCGATGAGGCTGAAGACCTCGCCCTCCCGGCCGTCCTCGCGCACGAGTGTCGCGGTCAGCCCGAGCCGGCGGCGCGACTGCAGGTCGGCGGTCATCCGGAAGACGGGCGCCGGCAGTAGGTGCACCTCGTCGTACACGACCAGGCCCCAGTCCCGGGCCCCGAACAGCTCCAGGTGGGCGTACTCGCCCTTCCGCTTGGTCGTCATGATCTGGTACGTCGCGATGGTGACCGGCTTGATCTCCTTCTTCTCCCCGGAGTACTCGCCGAT
>JAYTHS010000156.1:0-5337 GCA_043732345.1 Frankiales bacterium
GCCTACCTGGACCATAGGCAGGCCCGGCTCGAGCAGGTCCGAGCAGCCGTCGCCGCCGGCGCGAACACGCCCGAGCAGGTCGTCGCTGTCGTCTACACCGACGTGGACCGGGCGCTGTGGCCCGCCGCGACCCTGTCCGTGCTCGCCCAGCTGGAGCACCTCGGCGCCCCCGGACCGCGATGATCCGCCCGGTCTGACCGGTCTGCCCGGTCTGTGCGACCGCGCCGGTCCCGGGCGCCTGCCTCTGCTTCGCCTGTGGCGCCGCCCTCGTCGAGGCCGCCGAGTCAGGGCGCTACCCGCTCATCCGGGTGCTTGCCGCTGGAGGTGGCCCGGTCGACCGAGCAGAGCTCGGAGGTGCCCGCCTGCCAGCGGGCCTTGGGGTCCCGCCGGTCAGCTAGGCCGCTGTTCGTCCAGGGCGGTCAGCGGGCCCGACGGGCCAGGCGGTCGCCGTCCAGGATCGTCAGCGCCCGGCTGTCGACCCGGACCCAGCCACGGCTCGCGAAGTCGGCCAGCGCCTTGTTGACGGTCTCCCGGGAGGCACCGACGAGCTGGGCGAGCTCCTCCTGGGTGAGGTCGTGGTGCACGCGCCGGCCGTCGGGCTCCTCGGAGCCGAACCGCTCGGACAGCTCCAGCAGCTGCTTGGCGACGCGCCCCGGCACGTCGGTGAAGATCAGGTCGGCCAGGGCGTCGTTCGTGCGGCGCAGCCGGCGGGCCAGCACCCGCAGCAGCTGCTCGGCGATCTCGGGCCGGTCGTTGATCCAGGGCCGCAGCTTGGTACGGGCCAGCGAGGCCAGGGTGGCGTCCGTGACGACGGTGGCGGTCGCGGTCCGCGGCCCGGGGTCGAACAGCGACAGCTCACCGAACATGTCCGACGGACCCATGACCGACAGCATGTTCTCGCGACCGTCGGTGGCACGGCGGCCGATCTTCACCTTGCCGGCCATGACGATGTAGAGCGTGTCCCCTTGCTCGCCCTCGCTGAAGACCGTCTCCCCGCGCCCGTAGTCGCTGATCGCGAGGCCGGCGGCCAGGGCCTCGACGGCCTCCGCCGCCACACCCTGGAACAGGCCTGCCTTGGCAAGGACCTCGTCCACCGCTGGTTCCTCCCCGGTCATCCCCGCAGGCGCGAGCGTGCTGTTGATCACCGCAGTCAATCAGACGGGGGCACGCAACTCGGCCTCAACGCGCCCGGTGCGGCAGCAGCCCACTGAGGCGGCGGCGCGTCCAGTAGCGGTCCACTGCCGGGGCGTAGCCCTTGCTGACGAAGACCTCGACTTCCTCCGAGCTCGCGTTGTCCAAGAACGCCGCCAGCTGGTCGCCGATTGAGGCCCGGGACAGCGGACGCTCGACCCGCTCCATGGCCAGTAGGAGCAGCATCAGGCCGAGGGGCAGCAGCAAGCCCAGGTAAAGGACGATCACGAGCCGGCCCTTCCCGGTCTGGGCACTGTCATGCCTCGGCCGGCCACGCGGGCACCGGTCACGCAGATCCCGTGCAGGCTCATCCTCAGGCCGGCACGGCGCGGCGGGTCGGGCGCAGCGGCAGAGCGCTCAGGCACAGGGCCGGCTGCTCGCGGTAGCGAGCGATGAGCTCGCCGGTGGCCAGCCCGATCCGACGGTGCAGGGCGTTGCGGTACTCCGACAACTGCGCCTCGGCGCCGTTCAGGTCCTGCTCCAGCGCGGCCTGGCCGGCGGGGTCGTCGTCCTTGACGCGGCGCTCCCACAGCTCGCCGAGCCGGGGGAGCGGAGGGATGTCGTCGACGGGGACGAGCTCGACGAGCGCCCGCCTACCGGACAGCACCCGCGAGTCGGTGAGCACGGGCCGCAAGTGGTCGCGGTCGATGACGCTGCCGGTCCGCACCAGGTCCAGCCGGGCCTGCAGGATGCGGCGCCAGTAGCTGACCTGGGACTCCTCGTGCGTGAGCGCGGTCCGGTAGGCCCGCAGGTCGTCCAGGCCGAGGTGGGCCAGGACCTGGGAGCGCTCGGGCACCGGACGCGACGCCGTCGCCCGTCGAGGCCCTGGCGGGACCGCCACGGCAGGCCCGACACGCAGCGGTTCCATCGAGTCCTCCCAGCGCGGACGAGGTGCCCGACCCCCTCGACGTCGTCATCATCCGGAGAGGGCTTGAGCAGGATCACCGGAACGGGCGAGTGCCCCCGCCTCCACGTACGCTCGGGCGATGACCGTCGAGACCCGCCTCGGGCTGGTCCGCCGGGCCCGCCGGACCAACCGGGAGCTCGCGGCGATCTACCCCGAGGCCCACTGCGAACTGGACTTCACCAACCCGCTCGAGCTGGCCGTGGCGACGGTGCTGTCCGCGCAGTGCACCGACAAGCGGGTCAATGAGGTCACGCCGAGGCTGTTCGCGCGTTACCGCACGGCCGCCGACTACGCGGGCGCCGAGCGGGCCGAGCTCGAGGAGCTGGTCCGCTCGACCGGCTTCTACCGCAACAAGACCACCTCGCTGATCGGGCTCGGCGCCGCCGTCGTCGAGCGCCACGGCGGGATCCTGCCGGGCCGGCTCGAGGACCTCGTCAGGCTTGCGGGCATCGGCCGCAAGACCGCCAACGTCGTGCTCGGGGACGCCTTCGGGGTCCCTGGCCTGACCGTCGACACCCACTTCGGCCGGCTTGTACGACGCTTCGGGTGGACCGAGGAGACCGACCCGGTGAAGGTCGAGGCCGCCGTCGGCGTGCTGCTCGAGAAGCGCGAGTGGACGCAGTTCAGCCACCGGGTGATCTTTCACGGCCGCCGCGTCTGCCACGCCCGCCGGCCAGCCTGCGGAGCCTGCGCCATCGCCCCGCTCTGCCCGTCGTACGGCACGGGTGAGACCGACCCGGACAGGGCCGCCGCGATGGTGCGGACCGCGGAGTTCTTCGCGCCGGCCGGACCTGCGGTGTCGACTCTGCCGTCGGTGTCGGCGTGACCCGGGGCCGCGTCGTCGGCCTGGTCGCGGTCGTCGTCGTGCTCGTCGCGGCGTTCGCCCTGCGCCCGGCCGGGACCGCGTCGACCGCGTCTCCGGTCACGTTGACGGCTGCGCCGACGGCGGGTGAGCTGACGCCGCTGCGGGCCAGGGCGGCGCTGACCCCCTGCCCGGCGGGCCTGAGCGCGGCCCTGCCCGACCTGGTGCTCGGCTGCCTCGGCGGTGGGCCGGCGGTGCACCTGCGCGCCGCCGGGTCCGGGGTCCCCACCCTGGTCAACGTCTACGGCTCCTGGTGCGGGCCCTGCCAGGACGAGATGCCGGTCCTGGCGGCGTTCGCGCGGGCCTCCGGCGGAAAGGTCGCCCTGGTCGGCGTCGACACTGAAGACGACCCCCGGTCGGCCCTGCAGTTTGCCGCCGACGTCGGCCAGCACTGGCCGGCCGTGGTCGACGACGACCAGGCGGTGCTGCGCCGGTACGCCGCCGGCCCCCCGGTGACGCTGTTCCTCGACGCCGAAGGCCGCGTCGTCCATGTCAAGACCGGCGCCTTCCGGTCCCTCGCCGACCTGCGCGCGCTGGTCTCCCGGGAGCTGGGGGTCAGCGTGTGACCGGCCACCCCGACTGGCTCGACCCGCTCGTGCAGGCCGTCGCCACCGTCAACGGCAGCTACTTCACCCGGTTCCTTCCGCCACCGCAGGGTGGGCGGGCCAGCGCAGTGCTCGTGCTGTTCGGCGAGGGCCCGGACGGTCCCGACGTCCTGCTCATCGAGCGCTCCCACACGATGCGGTTGCACGCGGGGCAGCCGGCCTTCCCCGGTGGCGCGCAGGACCCCGAGGACGACGGACCGGTCGGGGCGGCCCTGCGCGAGGCGCGAGAGGAGGTCGGGCTGGACCCCGCGAGCGTCCAGGTGCTGGCGGTCACCCCGGGCCTCTACCTCCCGCCGTCCGGCTTCGTCGTGCACCCGGTCGTCGCCTGGTGGCACGCCCCGCACCCTGTCGGTGTCGTCGACCCCGCCGAGGTGGCTGCCGTGGTCCGGGTTCCGCTGTCCGAGCTCACCGACCCCGCGAACCGCCTGCGGGTGACCCACCCGAGCGGTTTTTCCGGCCCGGCCTTCCGCGTCCAGGGGTTGCTCGTCTGGGGCTTCACCGCGGGCCTGCTCGCCGGTCTGGTCCGCCTCGGGGGCTGGGAGCAGCCGTGGGACGCCGGTCGTGTCGAGCCGCTGCCCGCCCCCGTGCCCACCGCGTGACCTGCACCGACCCTGACCCACTGCTTGACCCACTCACCGCCTGGAGATCCCATGAACCCCCGCCTCTCACCTGCCCGCCTCGCCACCGTCGCGCTCCTGCCGGTGCTGCTGCTCACCGCCTGCAGCTCCAGCGGCTCCTCCTCGGTGAAGGCCAACGGAACCGTCGACGGGACCGGTGGCGTCGCCACGGTCAAGGGCGGTGACGACCTCAAGTTCGCCCCGAACATCGTCAACGCCAAGGTCGGCGCGCTGAAGCTGACCTTCACCGACAGCGGTCAGGTCCCCCACAACCTGGCCTTCGACGACGCCAGCCTCGGCAAGACGGCCACCATCAACGGCGGCGCCAGTGCGACCCTGGACGTCACGTTCCCCAAGGCGGGCACCTACACCTTCCAGTGCACGATCCACCCGGGCATGACCGGCAAGGTCGTCGTGAGCGGCTGACTCGCGGGCTGACTCGTGAGCTGAGCGAGCCGGCCCGTGCGCAGCTCCTCGGTGGCGTCCGAGGTCGACCGTAGAGTTCGCACGTGCGAGGAGACCTGCTGGACATCGTCCTCATCGTCGCTGCGCTGCTGTTCGCGGTCTCGGGCTACCGGCAGGGCTTCCTGGTCGGTGCGCTGTCGTTCGTCGGCTTCCTCGGGGGCGGGGTCCTGGGGGCGCGGCTTGCCCCGACGCTGGCTCAGACGGGTCCGCTGTCCGGCCTGCCCCGCGCTGCGACCGGTCTGGTGATCGTCTTCGTCGCCGCCAGCCTCGGGCAGGTGCTGGCCACCGTCGTGGGGTCCGCCGTACGTCGCCGGGTCACCTGGCGGCCGGCCCGGGTCGTCGACGCCGTCGCGGGGGCCGCGATCAGCGTCGTCGCGCTGCTGCTGGTCAGCTGGCTCGTCGGCACCGCCGTCGCGAGCTCGCCGTTCACCGGGCTTGCCTCGCAGGTCCGGCGTTCGCAGGTCCTCACCCAGGTCGACCGGGCCGTCCCCGGTGGAGCACGCGGCCTGTTCGCGTCGTTCCGCCGCCTCGTGGACGACCGTGGCTTCCCCCAGGTCTTCGGCGACTTCGTCCCGACGCAGGTCCGGCCCGTGCTGGCCCCTGATCCGCGGGTCGCCGGCTCGCAGGCCGTGGCGGTCGCGCGCAACCGGGTCTACAAGATCACGGGCGTTGCCGCCTCGTGCTCGCGCC
>JAYTHS010000157.1:0-1509 GCA_043732345.1 Frankiales bacterium
AACGGCGTCCGCGTCTACGCCCGGCACCTCGTCGACACCGGCCTAGCGCCGGCCGGGCAGCTGCTGCTCGCAACCCGCGGCGGAATCAAGGACGTCACGGTCACCGACGATGCGGTGACCGTCGACATGGGCCCGGCCGCCGTCGGGGACCCGGTCACGGTCGACGGTGTCGCGGGCACCTTCGTCGACATGGGCAACCCGCACGTCGTCCTGCCGGTGCCCTCGGTCGCGGCGCTCGGGGTCCTCTCCCCGGACCGCACCGACCTCAACGTCGAGTACGTCGAGGTTGTCGGCCCCCACCACCTGCGGATGCGCGTCCACGAGCGCGGCGTCGGCGAGACTCGGTCCTGCGGCACGGGGGCGTGCGCCGCTGTCGTCGCGACGGCGCTGGGGACCGGCGAGCCGCGCGGAGCGACGTACGACGTGGACGTTCCGGGAGGTCGCCTTCAGGTCACGTGGCGAGCCGACGGGCACGTCCTGCTGACCGGCCCAGCCGTGGTCGTCTACGAGGGAGAGTGGCTGTGACACCGCAGGAGTGCGTCAAGGGAGTGGCCGGACCGGTGGGCCGGCTCGGGGGTGCGTGGATGTTCGATGCGGAGACCGACGCGCGCGGGAAGGCGCTGGGGCTGTCGACCTGGAGCTGGTACCACTGCGGCCGCGGTGGGGTCCTCGGGGACGCCGACGCCTCGGTCGTCGTGGCGGCGTTCGGCTTCTTTCCCCCTGCGCTGCAGTCGAAGGCGTGGGACAAGGGCCTTGTCGTCCTGCCCGCCCGCGAGATCGCCGGCCACTACGCGCAGGCGTGTGCGGCCTGGGGCCGACGGGTCTTCGGTGAGGGTTCCGACCGGCTCGCGGACCTGCTCGTCACGGCCATGGCGGCCGCCGAACCCGCTGGCCTGCCGCTGTTCGCAGGCTGGCGGGCCCTGCTCGCGGATGTGGACGCCGGTGGTGTCCTGGACGGCCCGGGCCGGCTCGCGCTGGCCCTGCAGGTCGCCCGGGAGCACCGCGGCAGCAACCACCTGGTCGCGGTCGTGGCCGCCGGAGTGCCTCCGCTGCAGGCGGTCATGAGCGGGCGCTACGGCGCGACCAACGCTGAGTTCTTCGGCTGGCCGCAGCCCTGGCCGGACCCCGAGGTAGCCAAGGAGCAGATGGCCCGGGCGGAGGCCGTGACTGGCGAGCTCGTCGCCCCGGCGTACGCCGCTTTGAGCGAGGCGGAGCGGGCTGAGCTGACCGCGGGGCTGCGGGCGCTGCGCGTCTGACAGCGTGACGATCGGTACGTCCCGAGGCCCAGACAGGGGTCAGCAGCGCTGTGCCGGCGGTCGACATCGGTCGCCCCGGACAGCGCCGCCGGTCGCGACGGAGCGCCGTACGAAGCAACTCGGTCGCCCCCGACGCGTCACGGTGGGACGATGGCCGCCTTCGACAGCAAGGGAACGGGATGACCGAGGCAGACCGGGGTGTTGCAGCAGCGATGACCTCACCGCAGCAGTTCCCGCGACCCGACTCTGACAT
>JAYTHS010000158.1:0-1507 GCA_043732345.1 Frankiales bacterium
TCGCGGTGGCCAGCCACGACGGGCGACTGCTGCTCGTCGACCCCACCTCGGGCGCCGTGCGTGAGCTCGCCGCCAGCGAGGACGGCACCGTCGACGGGCTGACGTTCTCCCCTGACTCGGCGTGGCTGGCCTGGTCGCACCCCGGCCGCCACGACCTGAGCCAGATCAGGCTCGCGCGCCCGGCCGACGGGGAGGTCCACGACGCCTCGCCGTTGCGCTTCGCCGACACCGCGCCAACCTTCACCCTCGACGGCGCGCACCTGGCGTTCCTCTCCACCCGGACCTTCGACCCGGTCTACGACGAGCACGTCTTCGACCTCGGGTTCCCCGCGAGCACCCGACCGCAGCTGTTGCCGCTGGCGGCGGCCACCCCGTCGCCGTTCGCGCCGTTGGCCGCCGGGCGCGGACCGGCCCCGGCCCCGGCCCCTGCGAGCAGCGACGACGGTCCCGCCCCGGTGGTCGTCGACCTCGAGGGGCTCACCGACCGCGCGGTCGCCGTCCCGGTGCCGGCTGGGCGCTACTCACGGCTGCGGGCCGTCGAGGGCGGGTTGGTCTGGCTGCGCGAGGACGTGCACGGGGTGCTCGGTGACGGCCGGGCCACCCCGACCGCCGACGCCCCCCGACCGACCCTCGAGCGGATCGGCCTGGCCACCGGCGTCACGACCGTGCTGGCCGAGAGCGTGGACGACGTGTGGGCCGCCGGCGACGGCCGCCGGCTGCTGGTGCGCGACGGGGAGGCGCTGCGCTCGGTGCCCGCCGACCGCAAGGCCTCGGCCGACGCCGACAAGGGCGACCCCGCCGCGGGCGTGGAGGTCGACCTGAACCGCGTACGGGTGCTCGTCACCCCGGCCGACGAGTGGCAGCAGATGCTGGACGAGGCCTGGCGTCTCATGCGCGACCACTTCTGGGTCTCCGACATGGCGGGCAACGACTGGTCGAGCGTGCTGGCCCGTTACCGCCCCCTGGTCGCGCGGCTGGCCACCCGCGACGACCTCTCCGACCTCATGTGGGAGGTGCAGGGAGAGCTCGGCACGTCCCACGCGTACGAGACCCCGCCCGAGCGGCCGGTGGCGGCGGCCCACCGGCTCGGGCACCTCGGGGCCGACCTCGAGCTGGACGCCGACGGACTGTGGCGGGTGGCGCGTGCCCTGCCGGGGGAGCCCTCGGCCGCGACCGGACGCTCCCCGCTGCGCGCCCCCGGGGTCGGCCCCGTGGACGGCGCGGCCCTGGTGGCCGTGGACGGGCGCGAGGTCGACCCGGTGCGCGGGCCGGGACCGCTGCTCGTCGGTACGGCCGGGGCGCCCGTCGAGCTGCGGCTACGCGCCGCGGACGGTGTCGAGCGCACCGTCGTGGTCGTTCCGCTGGGCGAAGAGGGGCCGTTGCGCTACTTCGAGTGGGTGGCCGGCCGACGGGCCGCGGTGCATGCCGCCAGCCACGGGCGGGTGGGCTACCTGCACGTGCCCGACATGATGGGCCTGGGCTGGGCGCAGCTGCACCGCGACCTGCA
>JAYTHS010000159.1:0-1498 GCA_043732345.1 Frankiales bacterium
TCGTCGCCGTTCTCCTCGCTCGGCAGCAGCACGTTCTCGCTGTCGTCGACGGACATCGTGATCGCCTCGGTGGCCGGGTCCCTCTCGACGACCCTTACCGGCCCCTTCACGGCCGGGGTGCGGGCTCTGCTGTACGTCGACCGGCGGATGCGGGCCGAGGGTCTGGACGTCGCGCTGGTCGCCGCGGCCGCCGCCCGCCGGTGAGCCTGCTCGACCCGTTCGACCCCGGCCCCGCGGCAGCACGCCGGGCCGCCCGGGAGGAGCTGTCCCGCCACGAGTACGACGCAGCCCGTCCCTCGCTGGTGGTCCGGGCTGTGGGGCGGCTGCTGCGCGCGCTGGGCTCAGCCCTCGACGCGGCGAGCGGCCAGGTGCCCGGTGGACGGACCGGCGTCGTGCTGCTCCTGCTGCTGCTGGTGGCCCTTGTCGCGGTCGTCCTGACCCGCCTGTGGCCCGCCCGCGCGGGGGCGCGAGCCGCCGGGGTGTTCGCCGCGGGGACCGTGGTCTCCGCCGAGGAGCACCGCCGGCGGGCCGAGGCCCTTGCGGCCGGGGGGGACCTCGCCGGAGCGGTCCGCGAGCGCTTCCGGGCCGTCGTCCGGGCCCTTGAGGAGCGCGGAGTGCTCGACCCGCGGCCGGGGCGCACGGCCGTCGAGGTGGCCCGGGAGGCCGGCCAGCGGGTCCCCGCCCTCGCCGTCCCGGTCCGGTCCGCCGCCCAGCTGTTCGACGAGGTCGTATACGGCGGCCGCCGCGCAGAGTCGTCGTCGTACGCCGTCCTGGTGGAGCTCGATGGCACGCTCGCTGCGACGCGGGCGGTCCAGGCGTGACGGCGGTCCTGGAGATCTCGAGCGGGCCCACCGTCCGGAGCGTTGCCCGGAGCTCGCGTGGGCCCGTCCTGGTGGGCGCGGTCCTGCTCGTGTCGCTGGTGCTGCTGGCCCTGCTGGGCGGCCAGCGAGGCGGTGCACCGCTGGACCCCCACAGCTTCTCCCCCGGCGGGACCCGCGCCCTGGCAGCCCTTCTTGCCCGGCAGGGCTCACCGGTGGAGGTGGTGGACGCGGTCCCGTCCGACGTCCCGTCCGGGACGACCATGGTGGTGCCGTTCCCGCAGGAGAGCGACCTGTCCGGGCTGGCCTCAGCCCCAGGCAGGCTCGTGCTCGTCGATCCCTCGCAGAAGTCCCTCGACGCGCTGGGGCTCGGGCTACGCGTGGCGGACTCGACCACCTCGAAGGTCCGTCCACCAGGGTGCAAGCTCAACGCTGCAGTCCGAGCCGGATCAGCCCGCGGCGGTGGGACGACGTGGTCGGGTGGGATCACCTGCTACGCAGGTACTCTCGCCTCGACGGGCCCCAGTCGGTTCGTCCTGGGATCTGGTCAGGTGCTGACCAACGACCAGCTCGGCCAGGACGGCAACGCCTCGCTTGCGCTGGGGTTGGTCCGCCCCGCTGACCGCGTCCTGTGGCTGCTGCCCCGGGCGCCACGGCCGGGCAGCGGGACGAAGACGCTC
>JAYTHS010000160.1:0-1498 GCA_043732345.1 Frankiales bacterium
TGCTTGCGGAGCTCACCGCGGGTCGTCTCGCGACCCGACGTGCGGTCCGCCGGTGAGGTTGGCGTCAGCCCGTACCGCTGCTCGACCGTGCGGCTGGCGTCGCGGGAGCGGTAGAAGTCGTTGTACGGGAACACCCGACGGCCGTCTTGACGGACCAGCGTCGCGACGACGTGGACATGGTTGTCGGCGTGCCGGACCGCGACCCACCGGACCGCGTCGCTGTCACCACGGCGAGCCAGACCGAGCTGGTCGACGTACTCCGCGGCGATGTCGGCCCACTCGGCATCGGACAACAGCCGGTCAGCCGGGGCAGCACTGATCGCCAAGTGATAGACCGGCTTGGCGTCCTTACCGACCCCACCAGCGCGTACTGGCGCATCGAGCAGCCCCGCGAGGCGGGACACTTGCGCCCGCCCCTCCTCGCCGCGGACCGGCTCAAGGAGGCTCAGGGTGTCCCAGCCGGCAATCACCCGAACATCGCGGTGTTCTGAGTCCAGTCCGCGCTCCCCTGCCCGGCCTTCGGTGAACAGGTAGACCAGCAACCGGCGGGTGTCCGTGCCTCGCCGGCAGACCTTCCCGATCACCGTCCACTCCGGCCGGGCCCTGACTGCAGCACTTCGCGGACCGGTCTGCTCAGCGGAGCCGACGGGCCAGCTCGACGGTGACATCGTCCATCCGCTCGCTGGACCGCAGGCACCCGCTCACCGCCGCCAGCAGCCACACCGGTGCCCCGGCGCCACTGTTCAGCGCCGCGACTGCCTGATTGACGTTCACGCCGAAACGACCCAGCGCCGTCCGGGCCTGCAGCAGCTCCGCCAGCATCGCCCGATCCGCCGAGGAAGAGGGTGCGGGACCGGCGCCCGCCGAACTCAGGGCGGCCGCGGCGACGTACCCGGTGGCCGTCAACCCGGCCAGCAGCGCCGCCGACCGCACTGAGGCGACCTCCACGTCGTCGTACAAGACCTTCAACGCATTCCTACGGCCCGGGAAGCGATGCGTCCTGTCCCGCACGAACCCACCCCGGCTCTCCCCGGTCGGCTCCGCCGCAGGGACTTCCGGCCGGTTCTCGTCCTCGTCCATGTCCAGCTCCCACCTCAGCCGCAGGACGGAAATCGTCCCGTCACCTGAGGTAGGTGCGATCGACAGAGTGCTGTGACACGACCATCGCGACATTCTTCGGCCAGGTTGCCCCACCGACTGCAAACGCTGGCCCGCGCCCGGGCCAGCAGGACCTTTCCCCGCGCCCGCTGGCGCGGGCGTGGTCGGGGGACCGGGCCGGCCGCGGAGCGGCTGGACTGGTCACCTGACCAATAACTTGCTCGGCTCTTCCCTGGCCCGTGGGCAAGGCACTGTCGGGTCGTCGGCGAGTTACGCAATCGGCAGTCCTGGACCCGCCGGACCCTGCGTGCCCGTCTCGGCGAGCAGCACATGGTCTGGGGGTTCCCTCTGATCTCTGACTTCGGACGGGCCGGAACGAGGAAGTTGTTGCGCCACCCCC
>JAYTHS010000161.1:0-5283 GCA_043732345.1 Frankiales bacterium
AAGCCGAGCGTGAGCGCCGGCGCGCGCGACACCGCGGCGTACGTCGGGGGCGACCCTGCGGCAGGCGCCCACGTCGACCTGCTGCTCACCGCGGGTCGCGCGGTGATGGTGCAGCCCTACCTCGAGCAGATCGACACGCTGGGCGAGACCGCCGTGCTCGTCTTTGACGGAAAGGTCAGCCATGCAGCGGTGAAGTCGGCTGTGCTCACCCCCGGTGGCGGCACGCCCGCTCTGGGCAGCTGGCAGGTGGCCCCCCGGGAGGCCAGCGCGCAGGAGGTCGCGTTCGCCCTGCGGGTGGTCGAGGGACGGGACCTGCTCTACGCCCGGGTCGACCTGCTCCCGACCGCGGACGGCCCGGTGCTCGTCGAGCTCGAGGTCACCGAGCCGTCGTTGTTCCTCCAGCACTCGCCAGCGTCGGCGACCCGGCTGGCACGGGCGGTGCGAGCGCGGGCCCGGCGTCCCTCAGCCCTGCGTCCCTTGGCGCCATGAGGCTCGGGCGGGTCGCGAGGTGGACCCAGGCCGCGGTCGTGAAGACCAGGCTGGCCCCGAGCACATGCAGTACGACGAGTACCGGCGGCACGCCGGTGAAGTACTGCAGGTAGCCCAGCCCACCCTGGGCGACGACCAGTCCCACGAGGATCGTGGTGCCGCGCTGCACCACGGGTGGCGCGCTCAGTGCCCGAGCCGCGACGACCGTGGCCAGTGTCAGGCCGACCAGCAGGAACACCAGGTCGGCGTGCAGCTGGGTGATGTCGCGCGGGTTGAAGGGCAGGCGGGCGACCTTCGGGTCTCCGGCGTGCGGTCCGGTCCCGGTGACCAGGGTGCCGACGATGAGCACCGCTGCCGAGCTCGCGAGCAGGGCCCCGGTGAGCAGCCGCAGTTCCCGCCGTACGGGGGTGGCGACCGTGCCGCGCACCCGCTGCAGCAGTGCCACCGCGGCAGCGACGAGCGGGAAGCTCGCCAGGAAGTGCAGGACGAGGACGTAGGGGTTCAGGCCGGTCAGGACCAGCAGGCCACCCACGACGGCCTGGATGGGCACGACGAGCGCCTGCACCAGCGCGAGCCGACGCCAGGAGCGTGGGGCCCGACGGCAGGCGACGACCAGCGCGATCCCGACCAGCTCCATGACGACCGCCAGCAGCCGGTTGCCGAACTCGATGTCGCCGTGCACACCCAGTGCCGGGGTGTTGGCGAAGGACCCGCCCGTGCAGCGCGGCCAGGTCGGGCATCCCAGGCCTGAGCCGGTGACCCGGACGGCGGACCCGCTGACGACGAGCAGCACCTGCAGCACCAGTGCGGTCTGGGATAGGCGGAGGACGGTCTTCACCTCTTCAAGGTACGGCGCGGGGTGCTCGCTCCGCCTGCCGCGGGCAACCTGCTGTGACGCACGCCGCAGCCGCTCTGCAGAGCACCTGTGACCCGTGCCACACTCGCCGGACCAGTGATCGCGGAGGACAGCAGGACCGCGGCGCACCCTGACCCGGAGGAGCCCAGCAGTGGCCGAGCATTTCGATGTCGTCGTCGTCGGAGGAGGGTCGGCTGGAGCGGTCATCGCCGCCCGGTTGTCGGAGGACCCGTCCGTCCGGGTCGCCCTCCTGGAGGCCGGGGGGACCCCGCCGCCGGAGGAGTCCATGCCCGCAGCGGTGTCGGCGCTGCAGCTCAACCCCGAGACGGACTGGATGTTCACCGGTGACGCGGGCGGTGTGGGGCGCGGACTGACCGACGGTCGGATGATGGTCCCCCGCGGCAAGATGCTCGGTGGCTCGTCGGGCATCAACTACATGGCCTACGTCCGCGGCCACCCCGGTGACTTCGACTCCTGGTCGGACGGTGGCGCGCAGGGCTGGTCGTACGGCGACGTCCTGCCGTTCTTCAAAAAGTCCGAGGGGATCCAGCCCAGCGGCGACATCGTCGTGGACCACGACGCCCACAACCCCGACGGCCCGCTCGGCGTCTCCGTGCGGTCCCCGGTGATCCCTGCCGCGCAGCAGTTCGTCGACGCGGCGGCCTCGGCCGGCATCCCGACGGGTGACTACAACGGTCGCGACCGGGCCCGGCCCGAGGGCGTGGCCTCGCTGTTCCAGACGACCACCAAGGACGGCAAGCGCTCCTCGACGTTCCACGCCTTCCTCGAGCCGATCATGGGTGAGCGCGACAACCTCGTCATCATCACTGGCGCCCAGGTCCGCAAGGTCCTGCTCGAGCAGGGCAGTGACGGGCTCGTCGCCACGGGCGTCGAGTACCGCGCCGCGGACGGAACCGTCACGACCGTTCAGGCCTCCCGAGAGGTGGTGCTTTCTGCCGGCGCCATCGGGTCGCCGCAGATCCTCATGCTGTCCGGGGTAGGCCCCCGTGCCCACCTCGAGGAGGTCGGGATCGAGTGCCTCCTGGACCTGCCCGACGTCGGGCAGCACCTCAAGGACCACCTGCACACCCCGATGGTCTTCCCGGCCCCGGGCATCGGTCTGCCGATGACGGAGGTCGCGGTCTCGCTCGGACCGGACGCGCTGCGGGCCCCTGCCGGTCCACTGCCCGCCGACCCCGCCGACGACGCCGGCCTCCCGCCCGAGCTGGCCGGCCTCAAGGCCGAGGCCGAGCGGCGACTGGTCGAGTGGGCGACGACGGGACAGAGCCTGGTCACGTCGTCCCTGTACGACGCCGGGCTGTGGTACTCCACGGGCCTGGGCGACGAGCACACCCACGACGCGCAGATCGGGTTCCTCGTCTGCGGCTACACCCCGGACCTGTGGCGGGCGCTTTTCCGGGTCGACCCGGACGTCTATTTCGACGACGCCTCGGTGCGGCTTGCCGCGGACGCGCAGGTCGTGGTCATGCTGCCCAACCCGGTCCAGCCGCACTCCGAGGGAGAGGTCAAGCTCGCCAGCTCCGATCCCCACGCCGAGCCGGTCATCTCGCTGAATTACTTCGCCGACCCGCACGACGTCGCGGTCATGGTGGCGGTGATGCGCCGAGCACTGGAGCTCGTCGACAACTGGCCCGTCGCAGGCATCGGGTCGCTCATGGTGCCGCCGGCGCTGGCTGCCGCCCATGGCCACACGGAGGGCGACGTCCCCAGCGACGCGCTGCTGGAGGACCTCGCCCGCCACTACGCGCTGACCGTGTACCACGAGACGTCGACGTGCCGCATCGGCGACGTCGTCGACAGCAACCTGAAGGTCAAGGGGGTGAGCCGCCTGCGGGTGGCCGACGCCAGCGTCATGCCGAACGTCACGTCGGGCAACACCAACGCCCCGACGATCATGATCGCGGAGAAGGCCGCCGAGCTCATCGCCGCCGAGCACGGGGTCACGCTGGCCGAGACGGTCGGGGCCGCCTGACAGGCCCTGCTCCGGCCCGGCGTGCAGCGGCCGGGCCGGGGCAGGGGCCAGTGGGCGGTGCGGGACCTGCGCACCGGGACCGCGCGGGCCAAGGTCCAGGGGCGGCCGCTCGGGCAGGACGCGACGGTCAGGCGGTGACGGTCAGGCCGGCAGCCAGGCTCCGGTCGAGCAGGTCGTGCAGCGCGGCGTCCACCACCTCGGGGCGAGTCACGTTGACGCTGTGGCCGGCTGCGGGCACCAGCACCAGCTCGCAGCGGGTGCCCAGAGCGCTGGCCATCGCCTGGCTGAAGCGGTGCGGGGTCAGTCGGTCGTCGGTGCCGCAGAGCACGGTCGTCGGGATCCTTGCGAGCACCGGCAGTCCCGCTCGCTCGTCGTGGGTCAGGAAGGTTGGGTAGAACGCCGCGCTCGTGGTCAAGGGCGTCGCCTCGAGCAACTGCTGGACCATGGTGACGAGCTTGGCGTCGTCGCGGTCACCGCGCCCGAACAGGTAGTGCCGGACGTAGCGCCGCCCCACCTTCGTGCCCCGCTTGCGGCTGCGCTCCAGCGCCGGTGCGACCCAGCGCAGCACGGTCAGCCACAGGCCAAGCAGCCGCAGCCGGGTCAGGAGCCGTACGACGTGGCCGAGCGGACCGGTCTGCACCAGCTCGCCCGCGGCGGTTGACAGCAGGAATGCCCCGAGCACGCGGTCGCCGACCTCGGCGGGGAACTGCCGGGCCCACGACATCAGGGCCATGCCGCCCATGGAGTGGCCGACAAGGACGACCGGGCCGGTCGGGCAGGTCGCGGTCAGGACGGCCTGCAGGTCACGGCCGAGCTGGTCGATCGTCGCGCGCCGCCAGCCACCGGCGGCGCTGCGCCCGTGGCCCCGCTGGTCGTAGAAGACCAGCCGGGCCCGGTCGCGCAGGGCCGCGCGCTGCAGCACCCACTCGCCGAGGTTGGCAGTGAAGCCGTGGCTGAACACAACGGTCACCGGCGCATCGGCGGGGCCATCCTCCTCGACGTGCAGGCGGACGCCGTCCTCCGTGGCTACTCCCACCGGAACGCCCGGGCAGCGGCGGTCAGGGAGACGACTGCCCAGACCGCGAGGGCCAGCAGGTCCCGGCCGACGAGGTCGCCTGAGGTCAGCAGCGACCGCAGCCCGTGGGACAGGGCGGCGGTCGGGAGCAGCTGCAGGACGTCGGCGGCCCCACCGAACTGCGACAGCGGGAAGACCACCCCACCCAGCAGGAGCAGGACGAACCACACCAGGTTGGCGGCCGCCAGGGTCGTCAGGCCGCGCAGGGTCCCGCCGAGCAGCAGGCCGAGCCCGCTGAAGGCCGCCGTACCCAGGGCCACCAGCGCTAGGACGCCGAGGACGCCCCCGTGCGGCTGCCATCCCAGGGCAAGCCCCACGCCGCCGATCAGCGCGAGCTGGACTAGCTCGACGACCAACACCCCCAGGGTCTTGGCCGCGAGCAGCACCGAGCGGGGCAGGGGGGTCGCGCCGAGCCGCTTCAGGACGCCGTACTGCCGCTCGAAGCCGACCGCGATCGCCTGACCGGTGAAGGCCGCAGACATCACCGCGAGCGCGAGCACCCCGGGCACGAAGAAGTCGACCCGACGACCGGTGACGCTGATGAACGGCACGAGCGTCAGCACCACCAGCAGGCCCAGCGGGATGACCAGCGTGAGCAGCACCTGCTCGCCGTTGCGCAGCGCGAGGGTCAGCTCGGCCCGGGTCTGCGACAGCAGCATCCGCCTACGGGGGGCAGCGGCAGGGGAGGGAGCCAGGGCCCCGGGCGTCCAGGCGGTCACGCGCGCAGCTCGCGTCCGGTGAGCTGGAGGAAGACGTCCTCCAGGGAGCGCTGCTCGACCTTGAGGTCCTGCGCCATGACACCGCGGGCGGCGCACCAGGAGGTCACGGCGGCCAGCAGCTGCGGCTGCATGTCTCCTTCGACCAGGTAGG
>JAYTHS010000162.1:0-5277 GCA_043732345.1 Frankiales bacterium
CTGAAGATCCGCACGGTCTCGTCGATCTCGACCAGCCGACCGGGCATGCCCGGGCCGTCGATGGTGAAGAAGCCCGTGGTGTCGCTGACCCGCGCGGCCTGCTGCATGTTGTGCGTCACGATGACGATCGTGAAGCGCTCCTTGAGCGTCGTCATGAGGTCCTCCACGGCCAGCGTCGAGATCGGGTCGAGCGCGGAGCAGGGCTCGTCCATGAGCAGGACCTGCGGCTCGACGGCGATCGCGCGCGCGATGCACAGCCGCTGCTGCTGCCCGCCCGACAGCCCCATCCCGGGCTTGCCGAGGCGGTCCTTGACCTCGTTCCACAGGTTGGCGCCCCGCAGCGAGCGCTCCACGGACTCGTCGAGCAGCTGCTTGCCGCGCACCCCGTTGAGCTTGAGCCCGGCGGCGACGTTGTCGTAGATCGACATCGTGGGGAACGGGTTGGGCCGCTGGAAGACCATCCCGACCGTACGGCGGACCGCGACCGGGTCGACGCCATCGCCGTACAGGTCCTCGCCGTCGAGCAGGATTTTGCCCTCGACGCGGGCGCCGGGGATGACCTCGTGCAGGCGGTTGAGGGTCCGCAGGAACGTCGACTTGCCGCAGCCGCTCGGGCCGATGAAGGCGGTGACGGTCTTGGGCTCGATCGTCAGGGTGACGTCCTTCAGGGCCTGGGTGCTGCCGTAGAACGCGTTGACCCCCTCGGCCGTGATGCGCTTGGCCATGGCTACCTCCTGCTCGAGCTGGTGCGCCGGGTCAGCAGCCGGGCGCCGACGTACAGCGTCAGGACGATGATGATGAGCGTGAGGGCAGCGGCCCACGCGCGGTCGTAGGTGATGTCCTGACCCTGTCCGGCCTGGTCGAAGATGAAGGTCGGGATTGCGGTCTGCCGGCCGGAGAACGGGTTGGTGTTGGTCCCCGGCGTGACGAACGACGTCAGCAGCAGCGGAGCGGTTTCCCCGGTCACCCGGGCGATGGCGATCATGACTCCGGTCGTGATGCCAGCCTTCGCGGTCGGTAGGACCACCTTCAGCACGGTCTTCCACTTCGGCACCCCGAGCGCGTACGACGCCTCGCGCAGCTCGTCCGGGACCAGCTTGATCATCTCTTCGGCCGACCGGACCACCACCGGCAGCATGAGGATGGCCAGCGAGAGGGCGGCGGCGAAGCCCGAGTAGCCCTGGTGCAGGCCGATCACCAGGAAGGCGAACACGAACAGCCCCGCGACGATCGAGGGGATGCCGGTCATGACGTCGATGACGAAGCGGACGCTCGAGGCCAAGCGGCCCCGGCCGTACTCGGTGATGTAGATGGAGACGAGCAGGCCGAGCGGTACGGCGACGACGATGGCCAGCATCACCTGCTCGACGGTGCCGATGACCGCGTGGTAGATGCCCCCGTTGGTGTCCAGCGGGCCGATGCCGGTGAGGTTGTGCGTGAGGAAGCTGATGTCGAGCTTCGTGACGCCCTTCACGACCGTGTAGCCGAGCACGCTGACCAGCGGAACCAGCGCCGCCAGCAGCGACAGGTGGACAGCCAGCGACAGCAGCCGGTCGGCGGCGTAGCGGCGCCCCTCGACGAGGAACGACACGGTCGTCTGGGTGGCCGCGAACAGCAGCAGCGCCACCACCAGGAATCCGGCCCGGCCCTGCAGCGGCGTCACGGCGAACAGCAGGGCCGTCACGAGCAGGGTCCCGAGCAGCAGCAACAGCTGGGTCGAGCGTCCGAAGCGCGGTACGGCGTCGCGCAGCGACGGACCCTCGGGGGCGAGCAGGGTGGCTGTCACGCCGCGTCCAGCCGTCGGCCGCCGCGGCCCACGACGTAGCGGGCCAGTCCGTTGACGGCGAAGGTGATGACGAACAGCACGAGCCCGGAGGCGATCAGCGCCTGCTGGCCCACCGGCTCGGCGGCCTGGTACTGCGCCGCGATGTTGGCCGCGATTGTGGTGCCGCCGGTGTTGGCGTCGATGATGTGGAAGCTCGTCGTCGGGGCCAGGGACAGCACGAGCGCCACCGCGATCGTCTCCCCCAGCGCGCGGCCCAGACCGAGCATGAGTGCGCCCGTCACCCCCGAGCGGCTGTAGGGCAGGACGGTGAGCCGGATCATCTCCAGCTTGGTGGCCCCGAGGGCGAGGGCGGCCTCCCGGTTGGCCGAGGGGACCTGCAGGAAGATCTCCCGGCTGATCGCAGCGACGATCGGCAGGATCATGATGGCCAGCACGAGGGACGCGATCAAGACGCTGCGCCCCACGACGCCGCTCGGGCCGAGGTCGAACAGCGGGATGAACCCGAGGTGGTCGGACAGAAACTGCTGGAACTTGTCGGAGTGCGGGACGAGGAACAGCAGGCCCCATAGGCCGTACACGACGCTGGGTACGGCCGCCAGCAGGTCGACGAGGTAGCCGACCGGGGCGGCGAGCCGCCGGGGGGCGTAGTCGCTGATGAACAGCGCGATGCCGATGGCGACCGGGCCCGCGACGAGCAGGGCGATCAGGCTCGACAGCAGCGTGCCGAAGACGAGCGCGGCGATCCCGAAGGTCGGCGGGACGTTGTCCGGCTGCCACACCTTGGTGGACAGGAAGCTGGTGCTGTCGGCCCGCACCGCGGGCACGGCCTTCTGGACCAGGAACACCGTGATTGCCCCGATGAGGACCAGCACCAGGATGCCTGCGCCGCGGGTGAGCCCGCCGAAGACCTGGTCCCCCCGCCGCTGGCCGGGCCCAGACAGCAGCGGGCGGTCCGGGTTCGGGGCGAGGGCGGTCATCCGGGTCCTGTCGGTGGTGAGGTGGGACGGCGCGCGGGCGGCTGCTCGAGGCAACTCGCCCGCGCACCGGCCGGGGGCGTGCGGTGGTGCTGGATGAATGAGTGCTAGGCCAGTGCGGCGACCGCGGCGGTGGCCTGGGTGGCGACCGCGTCGGGCAGGGGCGCGTAGCCCAGCCCGTCGAGGACCGCCTTGCCGTCACCGAGCACGTAGGCAAGGTAGGCCTTGAGCAGGGCGGCGTTCTTGTTGCCCTTGTCGCAGGTCAGCACGTACGACGGGGCGGACAGCGGGTAGGCGGCGGCGGCCTTCGTGGCGTAGTCGGGCTTGAGGGTCAGGCCGCCCTCGGTGCCCACTTTGGCCGTCGCGAGGGCTGCGGAGACACCGGCGGCGGTGGGTCTGACGACCGCGCCACTGGCGTTCTTGACGCTCGCGGTGGGCAGCTTGCGCTGCTTGGCGAAGGACAGCTCGGTGTAGGTCAGGCCGCCCTTGGCCTGGCCGGCGGCCGTGGTGACGCCGTCGGAGCCCTTGGCGGACTGGCCGCCGGGCCACATCAGGACCTCGTCGGCGCCCAGCGTCCAGTCGCTCTTGGCGTTGGCGTCCAGCCAGCCGGAGAAGATCTTGGTGGTGCCCGACTTGTCGCTGCGGTGCACGGTGACGACCGGGATGCTGGGCAGCGTGGCGGAGGGGTTGTCGGCCTTGAGCGCCGCGTCGTCCCACTTCGTAATCTTGCCTTCGAAGATCTTGGCGACGTTGGCCGGGCTCAGGACCAGCGTGTCGACGCCGGGCAGGTTGTAGGTGAGCACGACGGCGCCAGCCACGATCGGGGTGACGACGCCCTTGTTGCCCATGCCGCAGCGCTTGTCGGCCGAGGCCTGCTCGGGGGGCTTGGGCAGCGAGTCGGTGCCGCCGAAGTCGGCGGTGCCGTTGCCGAACGCCGACTTGCCGGCGCCCGAACCGGTGCCCTGGTAGGCGACCTGCGCGCCGGAGCATTTTGCGGCGAAGTCCTTGGACCACTGCAGCTCGGCGTTGCCCTGGAAGGTCGAGCCCTGGGCGTTCAGGGAGCCGGTGGCGCAGCCAGCGGTCGCGCCACCTGCCGCGGTGCCGCCGGTGGCCGTCGTCCCCGGGGTGCTGCCGCCGCTGGTGGCGGTGGTGTTGTTGCCGCTGCCGCAGGCGGTGAGGGCCAGGCTGCCCATCACCACCAGTGCGGCGAGCTTGCTTGTGTGCGAGACCGTCATCGGTCGTCCTCCGTCTGGGTCGAGCGCCCGGACGGGGCGCTGTCGATGGGCCCTGTCTACCCATGGCGGGTGGACGGCGAGGTCGTCGCAGGTGGACGGTAGATGAACGAGCGTGGCGACGTACATCTACCGTCCATGCCGGATGGGTCAGCGCTCGAGCTTGTAGCCCAGGCCGCGGACGGTGAGCAGGTGGGCCGGAGCGGCGGGGTCGGGCTCGATCTTGGCCCGCAGCCGTTTCACGTGGACGTCCAGCGTCTTGGTGTCCCCGACGTAGTCGCTGCCCCACACTCGGTCGATGAGCTGCGACCGGGTGAGCACCCGCCCGACGTTGCGCAGCAGCAGCTCCAGCAGGTCGAACTCCTTGAGCGGCAGCGGCACCGGACAGCCGGAGACCGTCACCAGGTGCCGCTCCACGTCCATCCGGACCGGACCTGCCTCCAGCGCGCCCTCCTCGCCACCCTCGGTGATGCCCTGGCGACGCAGCACCGCCCGGATCCGGGCGACCAGCTCCCGGTGGCTGAAGGGCTTGGTGACGTAGTCGTCGGCGCCGAGCTCAAGCCCCACGACCTTGTCGACCTCACTGTCGCGGGCGGTCAGCATGATGACGGGTACGGCCGAGCGGGTCCGCAGCTGCCGGCAGACCTCGGTGCCCGGCAGTCCGGGGAGCATCAGGTCCAGCAGCACCAGGTCGGCGCCGTCGCGATCGAAGGCGTCCAGGCCGTCGGGGCCAGTCGTGGCCACGACGACGTCGAACCCTTCCTTGCGCAGCATGTAGGCCAGCGGTTCGCTGATGCTGTCCTCGTCCTCGACCACGAGCAGGCGGGTCATGACAGTTCTCCTCGCAGGGGGTGGACATCGGTGGGTCGGACGTCCAGGGAGGCGGCGGGCAGCCGCAGGGTGAAGGTCGAGCCGAAGCCCTCGGTGCTGCGGACCGAGACCGTGCCGCCGTGGTTGGTTGCCACATGCTTGACGATGGCCAGCCCCAAGCCCGTCCCGCCGGTGGCGCGGGACCGGGCCGGATCGGCGCGGTAAAACCGCTCGAAGACCCGCTCGACGTCGCGGGGGGCGATGCCGATGCCGTCGTCGGTGACGCTCACCTCGACCAGGGATCCGCCCGACTCCTGGACGGACCGGGCCCCGACGACCACCCGGGCCCCGTCGGGGCTGTAGTTCACGGCGTTCTCGAGCAGGTTCCCCACGGCCGTCGCGAGCTGGGACTCGGCGCCCTGGACCTGCAGGCCCCGCTCACCGCTGCGGACCACGGCGATGCCCCGAGACTGGG
>JAYTHS010000163.1:0-1494 GCA_043732345.1 Frankiales bacterium
ACGGCGACGACCCCGGGCACGTTGGTCGCGCAGCGGGCGTCGGTGAGCACGCCCCCGCCGTCCTCGACACCGCCGATCTCGACACCGCTGCCGGCGAGCCACTCGATATTGGGCTGGGCACCGACGCCGACGACGACGACGTCTGCGTGCAGGGTCGTGCCGTCGGCCAGCTCGACCGCCGTCACCCGGTCCTGCTCGGTGACGAGCCCGGTGACGCCGACACCGGTGAGAAGCTGTACGCCGTGGTCGCCGTGCAGGGCGGCGCAGGCGGCGCCCAGCTCGGCGCCGAGCGGGCCTGCGAGGGGGACGTCCTGGGCCTCAACGACCGTCACCGCCAGACCCAGCGCCCGGGCGCTGGAGGCGACCTCGGCGCCGATGAAGCCGCCACCGACGATGACCACCGACGTGGCCTCGGCGAGGTCCTCGCGTAGGGCAACCGCGTCGTCGACGGTCCGCAAGGTGTGCATACCCTTGACGCCAGTGAGCCCGTCGAGGACCCGGGCCCGGGCGCCGGTCGCAAGGACGACCCCGTCCGCGAGCAGCTCGCGACCGTCGGCGAGCACCACGGCGTGGCCTGCGCCCGTCGGGCGCAGCGCGGTTGCGGGGACCCCGAGCTGCCAGGTGACCGCCAGGTCGTCGCCGGCCGGCAGCAGGTCCAGGTCGGCGCGGGACGTCGTAGCGGTAAGGAAGCCCTTGGACAGAGGCGGCCGGTCGTAGGGCAGGTGCTGCTCGTCGCCCACGACCACGAGGTCGCCGTCGAAGCCCTGCTCGCGCAGCGCCCGGGCGGCGGACAGCCCGGCCAGCGAGGCCCCCACCACGACCAGCCGGCGCCGCTCGGGGGACCGGTCGACGGTCGAGGTGTCCGGCGGGCCCTCCACGACGCAGCACTCCCGGTGGGTGGTGGTGCGGGACGCAAACCGGTCCCGCCCCCGGGCGGCTGTCGCGCCGGGCCTCGGGAGCCTGCCACGGGCGGACGGTCGGCGCCCTCCGCAGGGCCCGCCGGGCACCACTGCGCGGCCGAGGCCGGTCTGCGGGACATCCGGCCCGCGTGGCACGGTAGAGGGGTGCTCGACCTCGAAGGCGTCCGCGTACTCAGGCGCGCCGGCCTGCTGGCCCCCACCCGCCCCGACCGGCTGCTCGGGATGGCGATCGCCCTGGGCCGGTGGGGCGTCAGCCCGGCGACGGGCTACGCCGCCGGGGCTGCCCGGCACCCCGACCGGACCGCCCTGGTGGACGACCAGGGCAGCCTGAGCTGGGCCGACGTCGACCGACGTACCGACCGGATGGCCGCCGAGCTGCGGGAGCGGGGCATCGGCGAGGGCGCGGCCGTCGGGCTGCTGGCCCGCAACGGCCGGGGCTTCGTCGAGACGACGGTCGCGCTGGCCAAGTGCGGGGCCGACGTGCTCTACCTCAACACCGGGAGCGCCGGTCGGCAGCTCGCCGAGGTGCTGCACCGCGAGAGCGCCACCGCGGTGGTGCACGACGCCGACCTGG
>JAYTHS010000164.1:0-1489 GCA_043732345.1 Frankiales bacterium
AGGTAGGTGGCGGGGCGCAACGACAGGCTGCCGGGGAAGGCGGCGAAGTACGGCGCCATGCCGATGGGCAGCACGGGCAGGACCGGGATGCCCAGTGGCTCCGCGGCCTCGACGGCCACCCGCTCGGCGAGGATCGCGTCGGTGCCGAGGGAGAGCCAGCCGTGCTGCTCGGTGGACCCCAGCGGGACCACCACCCGGTCGTCCACCGCCAGCCGCTGTTCGACCTGGTGCCAGTTCATGTCCCACAAGCGCACGCGCAGGCTCCCGTCACCGGCTGGTTTCGGGTGCACTGTATACCGACTGATCACGACGTCCGGGCGGTCGGCTCGGCGCGCGGGCCCATCTTGTCGAGCACCTTGAGCAGCTCGGTGCCGCCGCGCTCGAGCACCACCCTGCTCACCTGCGCCGCCTTGTCGGCGTCCCGCCGACCGATCGCGGCGTGCACCGCCCGATTGCGGCGCAGCGACTGCGTCAGGTAGCTCGGCGAGCCGCGCACCAGCAGGTCCCAGTACCGCAGGGAGCTGCGCCAGGACGCCTCGGCGAACCCGAACAGCACCCGGTTGGGGCAGCCGTCGAGCAGCGTCCAGTTGTAGCTCTTGAGCGCGCTGAGGTACGCGGCGGCGTCGCGGACCTCCACGGCCGCGGTCATGGTGCGCAGGATCCGCCCCAGCTCCGCCACCCTGGCCTCGGTGATGACCGCGACCGCGCCCCGCACGCACTCCGGCTCGAGCAGCAGCCGCGCCGCGTAGAGGTCCGCGGCGTGGGCCCGGTCCAGCTCCCCGACCCGGGCCCCGCGGCGCGGCTCCACCGTGATGAGGCCCTCGCGGGACAGCGACCGCAGCGCCTCCCGCACCGGCGAACGGCTGATGCCCATCTGCTCGGCGAGCCCGACCTCGGTGATCCGCTCACCCGGCTTGATCTGGCCCTCGATGATGCGGCTGGTGATCCAGTCCGCGGCGGAGCTGGCCAGGGAGGTGTGCCGGATCGGCGCGGACTCCTGCAGCACGGACGGCCTCCTTCGGTTCTCCCCGCCCGAGCTCGGGCTCCCGCGGACGACCGGGGTAGAGGTGACCGAACCACACCCGCGCCCCCGCCGGGGCACACCCCTGGCCGCGGGTCTCGTCCCCGTGCGCGGCCGCAGCGCCGATCGGGGTCGTGGCCACGCTCTGACCCGGCCGGGTTGCGCGGCCGGCCCGCGCTCGGGTCGACCGCTGAACCGTCAGCGCTGCGGCGCCGCGGTAGCCGCCAGCGGACTCCGCACCGACCGCCCGGCCCGCCACGCCTGGGCGCCCAACCCGACCAGCGCCAGCCCCAGCCCGGCGACCCCGATGGCCACGAACCCCCAGCCCGGGGTGCTCCGGTCGACGACAACCCCCACGAACGGCGCGCCTAGCGCGTTGCCCGTGGTCAGCGCCGAGGCGTGGATCCCCATGGCCTGGCCCCGCGACCCCACCGGTGCCGCCCGGGTGAGCGCCTCCGCGGTGGCGGC
>JAYTHS010000165.1:0-5257 GCA_043732345.1 Frankiales bacterium
TCGAAGACGTCGACCCCCGACAGCGGGTCGATCCGGCGGCGCAGCGAGATCTCGCCGATCGGGGTCGGGCTGAAGCCCAGCTCCTCGATGCGCCGGGAGCTCACTGGTCCAGGACGGCGAGCTCGACGGTGAACGGTCCGACCCGGACGGCCTTGCCGGTGCCCTGGGCGGCCCGGACGACCTGTGGCCGAGACCACCGCAGCGGGGTCCACCGCAGGCACAGTGCGGGCGTGGCGTCGGCGAGCTCACCCCTCAGCGGCTCGTGGCTTGGGGCGGGTGCCGCGACGACGTCGTCCATAGGGGAGATGACGGCGAGCAGGTCGGCCGCGAGGTCAGCGCGCAGGTCGGTCATCGGAGCCCCTCGTAGGCGGTCAGGACGTCGGCGGCGAGACCGGCGTAGGCGAGCGCGACCGGCGAGTTGGGGGCAGACAGCACGACGGGCCGCTTGGCGAGGGTCCCGGACGGGACCCGACGCGACAGCGGGATGCGGGTGGGCAGCAGCGGGAGGTCGGTGCCTTCGAGCGCGCCAACCACCTCGCGGGCCGCTTTGCCGCCGGCGTCCCAGAGCGAGCAGGCGACGCCGACGAGCTGGGCGGTGGTGTTCTCGAAACGGCGGTGCTGCTCGAGGAACGCTGTCACGCGGACTGCACCGAGAGCGGATCCCGGGTCGCTGGTGAAGACGGTCAGGACGGCGTCGGCGGCGCAGACGGCCGACAGCGTCAGGTCCCCGAGGTCGCCGTGCGTGTCCAGGACGACGTGGTCGTAGTCGGCCAGCAGCGGGCGCAGCACCCGGCGGACACCGGTGACGATGCCGCCCTGTGACGCGAGCAGCCGCCCGACGGACTCGAGGCCGGGGTGGGCGGGAATCAGGTCTAGCCCCGGGGCGACCTCGTGCCGGATGACCTCGCGGGGGTCGGCATCAGGGTCCTCCAGCAGACCGGCGAGCGAGTCGGCGCGCCCCTTGGCGATGACCCCGAAGGCCCGGCCGAGAGAGTCCTGCGGGTCGGCGTCGACGGCGAGGACCCGACCGGTCCTGGCAAGCACGACGGCGAGGTTAGCCGCGGTCGAGGTCTTGCCGACCCCGCCCTTGGAGGAGCAAACCGCGAGCCTCACCGGAGGGATCCGCGTCGCGAGGAGGCACGCACGAGCAGCAGGATCAGGACGGCGCAGCCGAGCTGCACGAGCAGTCGCCCGAACGTGCCGGTGTGCAGCACCTGCGCGAGGGCAACGCCCACCAGCGCTCCGGCCACGCCCACGAGGGACGTCAGCCCCAGGCCGATGCGGTGCGGCCCGGGGGCGACGGCGCGCGCCACCAGACCCAGGACCAGGCCGAAGACGAGGGTCGAGACCAAGGTGGCCAGCGCCCCGCCGACCGCAGGCAGTACGACGAACAGCACCAGGCAGACGACGAGCACGGCGAGCAGCACGCGTACAAGGCTAGGGGGTCCACGCTTACGGACTACCGTCGCGCGTGTGACGGTCGCCGTACGCGTGATCCCGTGCCTGGACGTGGACGCCGGCAGGGTGGTGAAGGGCGTCAACTTCACCGACCTCGTTGACGCGGGGGACCCGGTGGAGATGGCCAAGGTCTACGACGCCGAGGGCGCCGACGAGCTGGTCTTCCTGGACATCACGGCGTCGTCCGGCTCGCGCGAGACGACGTACGACGTGGTGCGGCGCACCGCCGAGCAGGTCTTCATCCCGCTCACCGTCGGGGGCGGGGTGCGGGCCGTCGAGGACGTCGACCGGCTGCTGCGGGCGGGGGCCGACAAGGTCGGCGTGAACACCGCGGCGCTCGCCCGGCCAGAGCTGCTGGGGGAGATTGCGACCCGCTTCGGCAGCCAGGTGCTCGTCCTGTCCGTCGATGCCCGCCGGGCCCCCGGGACCGCCAGCGGATTCGAGGTGACGACCCATGGCGGGCGGCAGGGGACGGGTGTCGACGCGGTCGAGTGGGCGCGCCGCGGCGAGGAGCTGGGCATCGGCGAGGTGCTGCTCAACTCCATGGACGCCGACGGGACGCGCCGGGGCTACGACCTGGAGCTGCTGCGGCTGGTCCGGGCGCAGGTGACGGTCCCGGTCGTCGCCAGCGGCGGGGCCGGCGCCGTGGGGGACTTCCTGCCCGCGGTGCAGGCCGGTGCCGACGCGGTGTTGGCGGCCAGCGTCTTTCACTTCGGGACGCTGCGCATCGTTGAGGCGAAGCAGGCGCTGCGGGCCGGCGGGGCCGTCGTCCGGTGACGGTGGTTGCTGCGCAACCACCGCAACCATAGGATGGAAGAGTGCCCACCGCAGAGCAGCAGGCCAGTTCCCTCGCGCAGCGGCTGGCGTTCGCCAGCGTGGCAGAGGCCAGCGCCGTCGAGCTGGCCGTCGAGGCCGCGGTTCTGGCTGCGGCCAGCGATGCCCAGCGCACCCGACCCGCCAACCTGCCGGACTACATCCGGGACCAGACCCCCGAGCAGGTCGCGCAGGTCCGGGCCGAGACCCTGCGCGAGTGGCTCGCCCTGCGCGATGCGGCCATCGCCGGGTCGGTGTCGACGGCCGAGCTCGCCGCCCGGCTCGGCGTGAGCAGCGCGGCGGTCACCAAGCGTCGCCAGGGCCGGCGGCTGGTGGCCTTCCAGGTCAAGGGGGACTGGCGCTACCCGGTGTGGCAGTTGCGCGCGGGTGAGGTGCTCCCCGGCCTGGAGCGGGTCTGGCAGGCCCTGCCGCTGACCGTCCACGACTCCCTCGGGCTGGCCCGCTGGTTCGAGCTGGAGTCCACGCACCTGGGTGCCACGCCGTTGTCGCTGCTCCGGGCCGGGCAGGTTGAGCGCGTCGTCGACGCTGCCGCCTACGTCGGGGGCTCGTGACCTTCCCCGGACAGCCGGTGCTGCTCGAGGTCCCGGCCGGCACGACCTGGCTGCGGGTCTACGAGCACGACTGGTACGCCGACGCGCTCGGCCAGCGCTTCTACGGCCCGACGCCGGCCGGCCGCTTCGACCACCACCCGGCCGGCGAGCCCCGACGGGCCCCCGGCCACGGAGTCGGCTACGTCGCGTCCACCTTCCGGTGCGCCGTAGCCGAGGTGTTCGGCGACACCCGCCTGGTCGCCCCGGCACGGGACCACCGCGTCGGGCTGGTCGGGACCGCTGGTCCACTGCAGCTGGCGGACACGCGGGACCTCGCCGCCGTACCGCTGGGGGTGCCCGCCGGTGCGCTGCGGACCCGGGACCGGGTCCTCACCCAGGCGGTCGCGCGGGAGCTGCACGTGGCGACCCCCGCTCACGGCGTGCTGTATGCCGGGTGGCACACCGGAGAGGACTGCGTCGCGCTGTGGGAGCGGGCGCGGCCGCACCTCACGCTGTTGGACGACCGCTCGCTGTCCGACCTCGACCTCGTCCCCGAGCTGCGCCTGCTCGCACGGGAGCTGCACTACGTGATGGCCGAGCCGTCGCACGGATAGCAGTAGCGAGCAATACCGCCTGCAGTGTCAGCGACGTGGATGCAGGCGTTGATGAGCGGATGAGCGAAGACACCCTCGCGCCATCCACAATCGCGAAGTAGATGGGCCATATGCCGTCCGACGCCGCGTATATCGCGTCGCGCGCGCCGAACTTACTCACGTCGTTCGCTTGACGAGGCTTGAGCGTGTGCATCAAGGAACTGTTGGCGCCGGGCAGGACAACATCCTTGACGTCCACCAACAAATAGACGAGCCGCCACTGCGCCGCTTTCGACTCGTAGCGACTCTTCTTGCCAGTGCGTGAGGTTACGTATTCGGTGAACATGCGCCACAAATCATGCTCGCCTGTCGGCTCACGCCGCGCGGGCATGCCTGATCTTGTCGATCTCGATGGGCAGGACCGGCCAGACGTTCCGTGGCCGGGCGTAGCAGGCGAGATCGGGTGGCCGGTGCCGTGCGGCCGTCGTCTAGGTCATGCCGAGGGGGCCTGGTCCAGGTGACGGTGCCGTTGGGGTGGGGCTGTATGTGCCAGTCGCTGTGGGCCTTGGCGCGGTGGCAGCGTCGGCTCAGGGGTCCCAGGTTGCACAAGTTAAAGTTGAGATACCTCATGCAGACCGCACGACCGCTCCAGTGACCTTCGCTGGTGTCACCTGAAGTCGTGACCGTTCGACCCCGTTGTTCGTGGAGGTCATCAGTGAGCCCGCACAACGCGGGGACGTCCCTCCGCTACGTGAGCCTTCGTGTCACTTTCCGCTCCGACCAACATTGTCCTTGCACGGGTTGCTGGCCGAGTTCGGGCGTGAAAAAAGTGGGAACGCAAGCCTCTGAGCCTCGTCGATGTTGTCGCGGCGGTCGGGCCTCAATGAAGAGCAGTCCCTGGAGGGAATGCAAGCTCCAACGGCCGGCTTGTCGGTGCTTGGAGCATCACGCCTCAATGAAGAGCAGTCCCTGGAGGGAATGCAAGTCACACACGAACTTCTGCGTCTGATACTGGTAGGCGCCTCAATGAAGAGCGGTCCCTGGAGGGAATGCAAGCCGAGCAGGTCCGTGTGCTTCTGGCACAAGTCGATCTCGCCTCAATGAAGAGCAGTCCCTGGAGGGAATGCAAGAGGTGCTCCACCACCTCGTCGGCGATCAGGCGTCCAAGCCTCAATGAAGAGCAGTCCCTGGAGGGAATGCAAGGTCCTCTATGTCCTTGCTAAACACCATGGCTGCGACGCCTCAATGAAGAGCAGTCCCTGGAGGGAATGCAAGCAGTATCGCCACCTTCGGCAGTCAAGTAATCGCCTCAATGAAGAGCAGTCCCTGGAGGGAATGCAAGATGCCCCGTCAATAGGGCACCGATACGAGTGCTGGTCGTGCCTCAATGAAGAGCAGTCCCTGGAGGGAATGCAAGTACGACAGAGCCACCGCGGTCGGTGACGACCTTCTTGCCTCAATGAAGAGCAGTCCCTGGAGGGAATGCAAGCTGCGGCGAGACCTCGTACGTGCCAACGGTGTTGCCTCAATGAAGAGCAGTCCCTGGAGGGAATGCAAGACGACATCGCCGGGGTGCGCGGTGATCCCGTGGTCGGTGCCTCAATGAAGAGCAGTCCCTGGAGGGAATGCAAGGTCGCGGGTGACTGGTCAGGTGGGTTGGGGTAGCCAGGCGTTGCCTTCGGTGAGTTGTATGAGTGCCTGGTAGATGTTGATGTTGTTTTTTCCGGCGGTGGCGGTGTAGGAACGGATCGCGGCGAAGTGTTGGGCGCCGGTGACGGTGCGTAGGGACCCGGAGATCTTCTGCCGGATTTTGACCATGCGGATGTCGCGTTCGGCGAGATT
>JAYTHS010000166.1:0-1487 GCA_043732345.1 Frankiales bacterium
AGGTAGGTGGCGGGGCGCAACGACAGGCTGCCGGGGAAGGCGGCGAAGTACGGCGCCATGCCGATGGGCAGCACGGGCAGGACCGGGATGCCCAGTGGCGTCGCGGCCTCGACGGCCACCCGCTCGGCGAGGATCGCGTCGGTGCCGAGGGAGAGCCAGCCGTGCTGCTCGGTGGAACCCAGCGGGACCACCACCCGGTCATCCACCGCCAGCCGCTGTTCGACCTGGCGCCAGTTCATGTCCCACAAGCGCACGCGCCCGCCCCCGTTTCAGACTAATTTTGGTGCACTGTATACCGAGTGATCACCAGGTCCGGGCGGTCGGCTCGGCGCGCGGGCCCATCTTGTCGAGCACCTTGAGCAGCTCGGTGCCGCCACGCTCGAGCACCACCCTGCTCACCTCCGCCGCCTTGTCGGCGTCCCGCCGACCGATCGCGGCGTACACCGCCCGGTTGCGGCGCAGCGACTGCGTCAGATAGCTCGGCGAGCCGCGCACCAGCAGGTCCCAGTACCGCAGCGAGCTGCGCCAGGACGCCTCGGCGAACCCGAACAGCACGCGGTTGGGGCAACCGTCGAGCAGCGTCCAGTTGTAGCTCTTGAGCGCGCTGAGGTAGGCGGCGGCGTCGCGGGCCTGCACGGCGGCGGTCATGGTGCGCAGGATCCGCCCCAGCTCCGCCACCCTGGCCTCGGTGATGACCGCGACCGCGCCGCGCACGCACTCCGGCTCGAGCAGCAGCCGCGCCGCGTAGAGGTCCGCGGCGTGGTCCCGGTCCAGCTCCCCCACCCGGGCCCCGCGGCGCGGCTCCACGGTGATGAGGCCCTCGCGGGACAGCGACCGCAGCGCCTCCCGCACCGGCGAGCGGCTGATGCCCATCTGCGCGGCGAGCCCGACCTCGGTGATCCGCTCACCCGGCTTGATCTGGCCCTCGATGATGCGGGTGGTGATCCAGTCGGCGGCGGAGCTGGCCAGGGAGGTGTGCCGGATCGGCGTGGACTCCTGCAACACGGGCGGCCTCCTTCGGTTCTCCCCGCCCGAGCTCGGGCTCCCGCGGACGACCGGGTACAGGTGACCGAACCACACCCGCGCCCCCACCGGGGCACCAACCTGGCTGCGGAGCTCGTCCCCGTGCGCGGCCGCAGCGCCGGTCGGGGTCGTGGCCACGCTCTCACCCGGCCGGGTTGCGCGGCCGGCCCGCGCTCGGGTCGTCCGCTGAACCGTCAGCGCTGCGGTGCCGCGGTGGCCGCCAGCGGACTCCGCACCGACCGCCCGGCCCGCCAAGCCTGGGCGCCCAACCCGACCAGCGCCAGCGCCAGCCCGGCGACCCCGATGGCCACGAACCCCCAGCCCGGGGTGCTCCGGTCGACGACAACCCCGACGAACGGCCCGCCCAGCGCGTTGCCCGTGGTCAGCGCCGAGGCGTGGATCCCCATGGCCTGGCCCCGCGACCCCACCGGTGCCGCCCGGGTGAGCGCCTCCGCGGTGGCGGC
>JAYTHS010000167.1:0-1485 GCA_043732345.1 Frankiales bacterium
GTCGCCGCGGCCCAGCAGGTTGACGTGGCCGCGGCGGGGGACGGGTTCGGGGACCGGCTGCCGCTGGACCCCGCGCTGGTCGCCGAGGCCGTCGCCACCTACGAGGCCGAGGAGCGGGCGGGCGAGCCCGGGCTGCGGCTGACGGCCCGGCTCGAGGGCACCGACACGGCGGTCGTCGACGCCACCCGGACGCTGCGGCTGCCGCTCACGGCCTTCCTCGGGGTCAGCTCGACGGTCGTGCACGCGCAGAACCGGGCCCGTTCGCCGGTCGGCTCGTGACCCCCGTCGTACTCACCTGCGGTCAGTACTCTGGCCCGACCATGGCCAACGACCGGACCTCCGACCTCAAGGCGCTGGACGCCACCCTGACGAGCATCGAGACGGTCCTGGACCTGCCGAAGCTGCGCGGTGAGCTGTCCGACCTCGAGGAGCAGGCCGGCATCCCCGGGCTCTGGGACGACCAGGAGAAGGCGCAGGCCATCACCGGCCGCATGAGTGTCGTGCAGGCCGACCTGTCGCGCATGGAGAGCTACCGCAGCCGGCTCGACGACCTCGCCGTCCTGTACGAGATGGCCGCCGAGGAGTCCGACGAGGGCACCTTGAGCGAGGCCGACGCCGACCTCGCCGCCCTGCAGAAGGAGATCGGCAGCTTCGAGGTCCGCACCCTGCTGTCCGGGGAGTACGACGAGCGGTACGCCCTGGTCCAGATCAGCCCCGGCCAGGGTGGCGTCGAGGCGCAGGACTGGGCCTTGATGCTGTGGCGGATGTACTACCGCTGGGCCGAGCGGCACGGCTACGAGCTTGACGTCTTCGAGTGGCAGGAGGCCGAGGAGGCCGGCGTCAAGAGCGTCGTCTTCCAGGTCAAGACCCCTTACGCGTACGGCACCCTGGCGGGCGAGCACGGCGTCCACCGGTTGGTGCGGATCAGCCCGTTCGACAACCAGGCGCGGCGCCAGACCACCTTCGCCGCCGTCGACGTGACGCCCGTCGTCGAGACGACCGACTTCGTGGAGATCGACGAGAAGGAGATCCGCGTCGACGTCTTCCGCTCCTCCGGTCCTGGCGGCCAGGGCGTCAACACCACCGACTCGGCGGTCCGCATCACCCACCTGCCGACCAACATCGTCGTCAGCTGCCAGAACGAGCGCTCCCAGATTCAGAACCGCGCCGCCGCGATGGTCGTGCTGCAGACCAAGCTGCTCGAGGTCAAGCGGCTCGAGGAGCTCGCCACCATGGACGCGATCCGCGGGGGCAAGACGGCCAACGCGATGGGTTCGCAGATCCGCAACTACGTGCTGCAGCCCTACCAGATGGTCAAGGACCTGCGGACCGGCGTCGAGACCGGTAACACCAGCGGGGTCCTGGACGGCGAGATCGACGAGCTCGTCGAGGCGATGATCCGCTTCCGCCGCACGTCCGGCGAGGACGACGCCGCCTGAGCGTCCCCGATGCGGCACATTCCTGCTGCTGACTCCGGGGGACCTC
>JAYTHS010000168.1:0-1484 GCA_043732345.1 Frankiales bacterium
GCCAGGCCCTAGCGTCCGACCTCGAGCACCCCGGACTCCCCGGGGCCGGGGAGGGGACGACCGTGAGCAGCAGCCGCACCGGGGCGGGCAGGCGACGCCGCACCGCCAGCCTGTCACCACTGATTCGTGAGCGCCTCGCGCTGGCCGCGCGGCCCGGCTGGTCCCGCACCGTCCACGCGCGGCGGTCGGTGGCCACCGTGCTCGTGGTGCTGGCCGGGGTGCTGGCGGTGCGCGGTGATCCCACCTCGGCCAGCACCGAGGTCGTGGTCGCGGCCCGGGACCTCGCGCCCGGTCGGGTGATTGCCGCCGAGGACCTGCGGACGGTGGTGAGCACCCGCGTGGTCACCGACGGTGTCGTCACCGCCGTGGACGCCGTGGCGGGACGCACCACGGCCGGCGCAGTCCGTGCCGGGGAGACGCTGACCGACGTCCGCGTGGTGGGACCCTCACTCGCCGCCCTGGCCACCGGCCGCTCGGAGGTCACCTCGGTCCCGGTGCGGCTGAGCGACGCGGAGGTCGCAGCCCTGCTGCGGCCGGGCGATGAGGTGGACGTGCTCGTCCTCGGCGACAACGCCGGCGACGTGCGCGTGCTCGCCAAGGGTGCCGTCGTGCTGGCGGTGCAGCCCACCGACGAGCGGCGCACCGCAGGCGGCCGGCTGGTGGTCCTCGGGATGCCTCCGGAGGACGCCCCCGCGGTGGCGGCGGCTTCACTCGAGGGCGTTGTCACCGTTACATTCCGCTAGCACTCGACCGGGTCACGGATAGGCCGCCCCGGCACCGGCAACCGGGAGACATCATGCTCAAGGGGTTCAAGGCCTTCCTGCTGCGCGGCAACGTGGTCGACCTGGCCGTGGCCGTGGTCCTGGGCGCGGCGTTCGTCGCGATCGTCACGGCATTCACGGCGACCATCATTACCCCGCTGATCTCGGTGGTCGGCGGCAGCAACCCGACGGGCCTGTCGTTCAAGATCATCAGCAGCAACGAGGAGACCCGCGTCAACATCGGCGCCCTGATCGGCGCGATCATCAACTTCGTCATCATCGCTGCGGTCGTCTACTTCGCCATCGTGCTCCCGATGAACGTGCTCAAGACGCGTCGCAAGGCCGGCGTCGAGACCGTCCCCGCCGAGCCGACCGAGGTCGAGCTGCTCATCGAGATCCGCGACCTCCTGGCCGGCCGGAACAAGGCGCTCTGACCTGAAGGATGCGCGGGGCCCCTTGGCCGGGCGCGGGGCCCCTTGGCTGGACGCGGGCTCCCGTAGCCGGGCGCGGCGCTTCCGGGCTGGGCGCGGGGCCCCTTGGCTGGGCGCGGGGCCCCTTGGCCGGGCGCGGGGCCCCTTGGCGGGACGCGGGGCCCCTTGGCTGGACCTTCGGTGATCGCGATTTCGGCACTTGAGCAGTCGCCTGGCGACGTTTCGCGTTCCCGAACGGCGATCACCACAGGGGCTGGTGCAGCTCGCGGTGCCGACGAACGGGCTCAAGACC
>JAYTHS010000169.1:0-5222 GCA_043732345.1 Frankiales bacterium
CGGCAGCGCGGCGCGCTGGCCCGGTTCTACCGCAGTGAGGTCACGCTGATCCTGCGGCGCCGGCGCAACCTCGCGCTGCTCGTCGTCCTGTCCGTCGTCCCGATCATCATCGGGATCGCGGTCTACCTCAGCACCCCGCGCGGCGGCGAGGGGCCGCCATTCCTCGGGCAGATCACCGGCAACGGGCTGTTCCTGGTCTTCACAGCCCTGACGGTCGCCCTGCCGGTCTTCCTCCCGCTCGTGGTCGCGGTCGTCGCCGGTGACAGCATCGCCGGCGAGGCCGGAGGCGGCACCTTGCGCTACCTGCTGACAGTCCCCGTCACGCGCAGCCGACTGCTGCTCGTCAAGACCCTGGCCGTCGCCTCCTTCACCGCACTGGCGGTCCTGGTCGTCGCCGTCGTCGGGCTCGTGACCGGGGCGGTGCTGTTCGGGCTGGGCGACCTCACACTGCTGTCCGGCGACACGATAGGGCTCGGTAACGGGCTGCTGCGGGCACTCGGGGTGTCGGCGTACGTCACGCTGGCGCTGTTCGGGCTGGCCGCGGGCGGGCTGTTCATCTCCACGTTGACCGAGAACGCCATCGCCGCCATGGCCACGACCCTGGGGCTGGTCGTGCTGTCGGCGCTGCTCGACGCGGTGCCGCAGCTCAGCGCCATCCACCCCTACCTGCTGACCCACAACTGGCTGGGCTTCGGCGAGCTGCTGCGCGGCAGCGTCGACACCACCTCGCTGCTGCGGTGGAGCGGCCTGCACGCGGCCTACGCCGCGGCCTTCCTGAGCCTGGCCTGGAGCCGCCTGTCCACCAAGGACATAACGAGCTGAACAGCCGCTCCTGCACGTCCGGCACCGCTTGGACGGGCAGGTCCAGCGGCTCGAGGGTGACCGCGTCGCCGGTCGCCACGGCGCCCTCGACGAGCACGGTCGCGTAGACGCGGCTGCGCCCCGGGCTGACCTCCTGCGCCATCCGGCGGAAGCCCCCGTCGCTGAACCACTGCGCGTTCTTGGCGCACGGGATCGCGTACGACGTGACCTGCAGCAGGGCTCGCCCGACCAGCAGCTGGACGCCGGGGGTGAGCAGCGACCAGTCCAGGCCGCGCACCGTCAGGTTCTCCCCGGCGCTTCCATGGCCGATCGAGTGGCCCTGAGCAGCGAGGTCGTCAACCACCTCCGCTGACCACAGGCACACCGCCTGCCACGGACGGCCGTGGTGACGGCGGTTGTCCTGCCGGTCGCCCTCCAGGCCGCCGAAGGTGATGAGGACCCGGTCGACCGGCGTCTTCGGGACGCCTCCGCCGGAGCGGTTCAGCTGGACCACGACCCCCTCGCCGGTCAGAGCTCGGCCCGCGTGACGGGCCCGGCCGGCCACATGCAGGGCGTGGACCGCGGCGTGCACCGACGCACGGTCGGCGGCGGGGGACTGCGCATTGGCCAGCAGGTCGACGAGCTCGGGCCGACCGTCGAGCACGGCGCGCGCGAGGTGCGGGGCCGCCTTGGCGGTGGTCCGCAGGTCCTGGGTGGTCCAAGCGTCGAGGTCGTAGCGGCAGGTGGGGCAGCGCATGGCCAAAGGCTAGGCCGGGAGGCGCTGGCCGGCAGCGAGTTCCGGCAGCCTGGCCTCCAGCAAGGGCAGCACCTCGGCGACGGCGACCCGCCGACCGAGCTCGGCGCTGAGCGTGGTCACCGTCGCGTCGCGGATCCCGCAGGCGACGATCGCGTCGTACGCCGCGAGATCGTTGTCGCAGTTGAGCGCAAAGCCGTGCATCGTCACCCCGCGGGCAACGCGGATGCCGATCGCGGCGAGCTTGCGGGCGCCGTCCGGGGTCCACACCCCGGAGCGTCCCTCGACCCGGACGCCCTGCTGCCCGACCGCGGCGCAGACGTGGATGAGGACCTGCTCGAGCCGCCGGACGTAGGCGACGACGTCGACGGGGTCGGCGAGGCGGACGATGGGGTAGCCGGTGACCTGGCCCGGCCCGTGCCACGTGATCTTGCCGCCCCGGTCGACGTCAACGACCCGGGAGCCGTCGGTGGGGCGGTCCCAGGGATCGGTGCGCTTGCCTGCGGTGTAGACGCTCTCATGCTCCAGCAGCAGCACCATATCGTCGGCGCCGGCGACGACCTCGGCGTGCACCCGCTGCTGCAGGGCCCAGGCCTCGTCGTACGCCACGTGACCCAGCCGTTGAAGCTCCACGTGCCCAGGCTAGACCTGGCGGGCCGTGATGACGGTCTCGACGACGCTGCCGTCGGCCTGTCGCTTGACCCGGTAGGCGTGCGCGTCCGGACGGTCGGCGACGGCCTCGACGACTTCGGTCCCGCGGTAGACCAGAGCAACGCCGTCATCGGTGGCGTAGGCGAGCGGCAGGGTCCCTTCACCGACGAGCCGGTGCAGCAGCGGGCGGCGCTGGGCCTCGCTGTCGTAGTGGACCCCGCAGCCGTAGGGCAGCAGCGCCAGGCCGTTCGTGACCGGCCGCAGGTCGGGGCCGAAGGAGTCCGTGGGACCGCCGACGTGCCAGCACAGCGAGCCGGCGCTGATCCCACCAAGGACCACGCCGGCCTCCCAGGCGGCGCGCATCGCGTCGTCGAGTCCGTGCAGCCGCCACAGGGCCAGCAGCCCGGCGACGCTGCCCCCGCCGACGAAGACGAGGTCGGACTCGAGCAAGGTGCGGGACGGGTCCTCCACGTTGGGCATCGGCATCAGGCGGAGCACCTGCACGTCGAAGCGGGTGCCGACGAACGCCTCGTGGACCGACCCGGTGTAAGCGTCACCGTCGGGACCTGCGGTGGTCACGAAGGTCAGGCGCGGCCGCGCGGGACTGCCTGCCAGCGAGGCCATTATGTCGAAGACCGGACCCGGGGTGCGGTCGCGCCAGGGCATGTCCTGCGGCGCCCAGCACGACGAGCCGGCAACGATCCAGTTGTCTGTCACAAGCGGAGCTCCTCAAGGACCGAGGTGGCAGCGCGCCGGCCGGAGACCAGCGCGCCCTGGATGCTGGCGCTGTCGCGGTGGTCGCCGCAGACCCAGACGCCGTCGCGGACCCGGACCGGCTGGCTGAAGTCGTGCGGTGGCGCCATCGACGGCAGCGCCCCCTGGACGTCGTACGTCCGGACGTGCTGCCACCGGCTGGTGTCGACGCCGTAGAGGCGCGACAGGTGCGCTCGGACCTCGGGCTCGCTGGCGGCGGCGCCGACGACGCTGCTGGAGATCAGGACCCGACCGGGGGCGTACGACGGGGCGGCGTTGGTCAGGACCACGCTGTTGGTGACCGGTCCGCTCCGCTCCCCGTCCAGGACGATCACGGGGTCGGTCACCGGCGGCTCGTCGGCGAGGTGGTAGGTCGTTGAGACTGCCTGCATGGCAGGAACTGTCAGGTCGGGGAGCAAGTGGCCCGCGGTGACGGGGTCAGTCGCGACGACGACCCGGCCGGCGGGCAGGGCGTCGACGGGGCTGTCCAGGTGCAGGACCCCGGCGGGCAGCAGGGCGGCCAGCTGCGCGGGCATCGCGCCCATCCCGGCCGATGGGACGCACTGGGTGCCGCGGGCAAACCACCGCAGGACCAGGTCGAAGAAGCGACTGCTCGTGGCGAGCCGGTCCTCCAGGAACACCCCGGACAGAAACGGCCGCAGGAAGCGGTCGATCGTGGTGTCGCTGACCCCCCGGGCGCGCAGCGCGTCGTACGTCGTGGTCTCGGGCGCGGCCAGCAGCCGGTCTTCCGGTGTCAGGGCGGCCCGGACGGCGACGGCGCCGAGGGCAGCCTTCGACAGCAGCGACCCGATCGGGGCAGCGGTCGTGGATGCCGCCCACGTCGGGACCCGCCGCGGGTCGCCGACCCGGTGGAGCCGGTCGCCGTAGCGGACCAGAGCACCTGCGGTGAAGGCCCTCAGGTCCAGCGCGTCGTGGTCCAGGACCCGTTGCGCCTCCGGGTAGCCGGTGTTGTGCACCTGGAAGCCGCGGTCCAGCAGCATCCCGTCGAGCGTGTCGGTGCGGACCCGCCCGCCGACGCTGCCGCAGGCCTCGTGCAGGGCGACGTCGACGCCGGCGCGGGTGAGGTGCAGCGCACAGGCCAGTCCGGCCAGGCCGGCTCCGACGACCAGGACCTCGGGCATGACTTCGAACCTACCTGTGGACAACCGGGGTGGTGGGCTGGACAGGTGCCACCGTGCAGGGGGTGACACAGGACAGGGAGACAACCCGGCTCGACCTGGGTGACCGGCTCGGTGGAGGAGCTCTCGGTGAGGTCTGGCGCGCCCGGGACGCCCAGGGGCAGCCGGTCGTGGTGCGCCGGGTCGGCAGGGTCGAGGCCGCCGACCTGCGTGAGGTGCGCCGCCTCGCGAAGGGGGCCCGCGCGCCGCCGACCCCGCCTGGTCGGGCTGCGGCGGTGCCTGGGCGACGGGGACGACCGGATGCTGCTGCTCGACCCGGCCGCGAGCTCCCTGGCCGACCTGCTCGTGGCCCGTGGCCGGCTCCGGTCGGGTGAGGTCGTGACGGTCGTCGCGCCGCTCGCCGAGGCGCTCGGTCACGCGCACGCCCACGGGCTCGCCCACCGACCGGGTGGGCCTGGGCAGCGTCCTGTTCACCGCCGACGGGATGCCCCTGCTCGACGGCCTGGGCTTGGAGCCCTTGCGACGTCCCGCCGAGCGGCTGGATGTGGGAGACCCCGGCCTCGCGGCCGACGACGTCCGGGCGCTCGGGCGGCTCTGCGGGGAGTTGCTCACCGGGTAGCCCGGCGCCCCCGTGCTGCCCGGTGAGCTGGCCGAGGTCATCACCGGGTGCCTGGGTGACGATCCGCCTCCGGCCCGCGACCTCGCCGCGGCACTGCTGGCCGCGTGCCGGGCGGAGCCGCTCGCGGGGCTGCTGCGACCTGTCGCCTCGCCGGTCCGTCGCCGGCGCAACCTGCGCCCGCTCGGTCCTGTCGCCGCCGCGGCGGCTGCGCTGCTCCTCGTCGTGGCGGCCGGGTGGGCGTGGGGATCCGGTGGCGGTGAGGCGGTGCAGGTGACGGCCGTGCGGGGGTCAGGTTCGCAGGTGCGCAGGTGCGCAGGTGCGCAGGTGCGCAGGTGCCCAGGTGCCCAGGTGCCGGGTGCCGGGTGCGCAGGTGCCGGGTGCGCAGGTGCCGGGTGCGCGGGGGGCGGCGCCGCGGGCGGTCAGGCCCGACTGGCGGGCCGTCGTGGACGGCCTGGATGCCCAGCGGGCCACGGCGTTCGCCACCGCCGACCCGTCGGCGCTGCAG
>JAYTHS010000170.1:0-5202 GCA_043732345.1 Frankiales bacterium
GCCTCACCCGCATCAGCCTCAACCAACACGGCCGAGTCATCAGCCTCGACACCCCCCGAGCCCACCCGACCAGCAGCACCAGCAGCACCAGCAGCACCAGCAGCACCCAGGCCCCCGAGCACCTGGACCTGCCACAGCTGCTCGCAGCCTTCACGGTCCCCCGCAGCCGCAGCCGCAGCCGCAGCCGCAGGACCTGGGCACTGGCGGCTACCGGATCCCCGAGCGGCTCCGGCGGCCCGTCCAGGCCCGCGACATGACCTACACGTTCCCGCTGTGCAGCAGGCCCGCCACCCACACCGACACCGACCACCGCATCCCCTGGCCCCACGGGAGCACCAGCGAGACGAACCTGCAGTGCCTGTGCCGACACCACCACCGCGCCAAACAAGCCGGCTTCCCCCCCCACCAGCGACCCGACGGCGCCACCGTCTGGACCACCCGCGGTGGCTGGCAAGTCACCCGACCACCCACCACCCACTGACCACCCCGACCCCCGACCCCCGACCCCCGCACCCGCACCCGCACCCGCACCCGCACGATCAGCACGACCTGCGAGCCGACGGACCCCCAGTCCTTCGGCCGACAGTCATGCCTGGCGCTCGGAACTCGGCCTTCAGCGCTCGGCACTGAGTTCGGCACAAGACCGCGGCACCCGGTACCCGATCCGCATCGACCGGCTCATTGACGAGGAAGGCACCAACCCTCGCCGTCTGGTTCCCAACAGCGACAGGCGGCCGCACGTGCACGTCGACGACCCGGAGGCCACCGATCGCTTGGCTACCGCACAAGGCGAGTGTCTCCGTCCTATCGCGGTATCGCCGGCAGACAGCCTGACTGTGGCGATTCCTTCGTCATGCCACCCAGTCTGGCCAGCCACCCACACTCACTCGGTGCTCACTGACATGCGCATCCACAGACACCGACTTCCCCCTCCCGGCATCGCGGACATTGACTGTGGCGGACAAGAGGGCACGGCTCATGGCGGGTCTGGCCAGTTCCGCCCCTGCGCCGACAGGGGCAGCGGCAGGGCCAGGACGGCGCTGGCGGCGAGATGACAAGGCAGGACGCGCATCGGATCCCCAGGCCCTCGCGGAACGGCGGCGTCGACGCCCAGGGGCCGAGCTGCGCTGTCCCCCTCTCGCCAGACGGACCTAAGAGTCTCGGCCGAACGGTCGAGGACAAACAACTCACCCCCGTTCAAGGGGGTCGCCACGCAGGGTCGAGGCCCTCCGGTCAGCGGCCGGTGAACACCGCCGCACGGCGCTCGACCTTGGCGGCCAGGCCCTCCTGCAGATCCTGCGTCGCCATCGTCACGGGCTGCGCGAGCGCCTCCCACTGCAAGGCCCGATCCAAGCTGGCGTGGCCACCGTCGCGCAGGGCCTCGAGGTGCAGCCGGGTCGCGACGGGCGCAGCGGAGGCCACCTGGACGGCGCGCTCGAGGACGGAGTCCAGCAGGGCCGCGTCGTCGAAGACCGCAGACACCAGGCCCAGGCGGAGCATCTCGGCGGAGTCCGCCACCCGGCCGGTCAGCAGCAGGTCCCGGGCCGCAGCGAGCCCGACGACCTCGGGCAGCGTGAAGGTGGTGGCCATGCCGGCGTGCATCCCGAGCTGGGCGAACGGCACGGTGAACTTCGCCGACGCCCCGGCGTACCGCAGGTCGCAGGACAGCGCGAGCGCCGCCCCCGCGCCCACGGCCGCGCCGTTCAGCGCCGCGATCGAGGGGACGTCGAGCGTGCGCAGCCCGAGCCAAGCCCGATAGAAGGGGAGCATTTTGTCGCGCAGCTCGTCGACGGTCGCGTCACGCGACGACAGCCAGCCCAGGTCACCGCCCGAGCAGAAACCCTTTCCTGCGCCCGTAACCACGACGCAGCGCACCGACCGGTCACCGCGCATTGCGTCCACGGCCTCAACCCACGCAGCGGTCATCTCTTCGGTCATGGGGTTGCGCTTGTCGGGCAGGTCCAGCGTGAGCAGGACTACCCCGTCAGCGGGACGTTCGACGCGCAGGACCACAGGTACTCCTCGGAAGGGGGTCCTCAGGCGGGACCGGCAGGCACCGTACGCCGGGCCGGAAGCCTCTGGGGAGGCTGGTCCATCGTGAGTGCGACGGGGGTGGCGGTGACCTGCTCGACGCCGTCGTACCCGAGGAGCTGAGCGGCCGCGTAGGACAGGTCCAGGACGCGCCGACCGACGTAGGGGCCACGGTCGTTGATCCGGACCACGACACATCGCTCGGACCGGCACACCCGCAGCCGGGTCCCGAACGGCAGGGTCCGCGACGCCGCGGTCAGCGCCCGGGTGTCGAACAGCTCCCCGTTGGCGGTGCGTCCCCCCTGGAAGGAGCCGCCGTACCAGGAGGCGGCGCCGGTGAACGACGGACCCACAGGCACCAGGGCCGAGCGCATCCCCCCTCGGCTCGCCCGCTGCGCGGGCGGGGTAGTAAGGGGCCGGAGCGAGACCGCACGGCTACCGGAGGTGGCGGCCGCCGACGTGCGGACCGGGCCGACGGACAGGGCCGAAAGGTCCACCGACGCGGACGCCACAACGAGACCGAGCGAGCAGGCAACCGCAAGCTTCACCTGGACGAGTCGTCCCCATGAGGTCACCATAGCTTTGAACAGATGCCCGCTCAGGGCGATCGCAAAGCCACCGTGCCCGAAGTCACAGCAGGCCGTCACCCGTTCGTGTGGCGTGAACGGCCTGCCGCCGCGCCGAAGTCATCAGGGCGACACCCCTTACGACTCAGGACGGACCGCCGATGGACGCCGCCGCACCGCTGCCACGCCCACGGGCCCTCGTCCTGCTCGCGCTCGCGCTGGCCGGGTCGACCACCCTGACTGGCCTGTCCGGGCGGGCACCCTGACCTGCGCGTCGACGCTCAACGTCGGGTCGGTCTTCACCTTCACGCTGGCCCTGGCCGGCGTCGCTGCTCCAAGCCCGCACCCCCGCGGGTCCCGCAGCCCGCACCCCGGCCGCCCCTCTGGCCCGCATCCCCGCTGCTCCCGCGGCCCGCACCCCGCCACCCGCCACCCGCAACCCGCTCGGCCGCCACCCGCTCGGCTGAGGGGATCGGTCCTGCCTCGCACGCGGCGCACGCCACCGTGGGTCGTCGTCCCCCGTGACCCCTCGGTGGAGGCCGCCGGCCGAGCCGAGCGCGACGCCGCGCCACGCTCGGCCCACGCTGACGGAGCGGCTGCGCGCTAGCCGCTACGCTCAGGACAGCAACGACGCGCGCCGTCCCGGCAGCGCGAGACACGGGGCGTAGGCCCCGTTCCACAGACCTGGAGGACCCCGTGGCCGAGAGCTACAACGGTTACTGCGTGAAGTGCAAGGAGAAGCGCGACTTCGACGGCGAGGTGAAGGTCAGCGAGTCCGGCCGTCGCATGGCGCAGGGCCCCTGCCCCGTCTGCGGCACCAAGATGAACCGGATCCTCGGCAAGGCCTAGCAAGACCTGACGAAGGGCGGTCCCCCGGGGCCGTCCTTCGTACTGTCCGGGGGTACGTCGGGCGCCCGTCCCTGGTCGCTGTCCCAAGGGCAGGGCTCGTAGCTGGCGCATCGCCCCTGTGGACAACCGCCGCGGCTGTGGACGCCCCCCGCGGGCCCCGGGTCTCCGGTGTCACGGTGAGGACGCCCGGACCCCGCGGGCCCCGCCTGCTTTTGTGAGGTCCCCGTGCGCCCCGTCCTGCTCCCCGCCGCCCGGCGCCCGCCGCCTGTGGCGTGACCACCAGACCCTCCAGCTGCGCCAGCCGTCGTCCCGGGCCACGGTGCTCGGTCCGCTGGACGACGGCTGCCGGGCGGTGCTGGCCCTGCTCGACGGGACCCGCTCCCCCGACGAGGTGCTCGCGCAGGCGTCGGCCGCGGGATGCTCCCCCGCCCGGGCCGCGGAGCTCCTGGACCTGCTCGGGGTGGCCGGGCTGCTGCTCGACGGCGACAGCCTGTACGCCGGGCCGGCCGGGCTTGACCGGGCCGAGCGCGACCGCCTCGCCCCCGACCTCGCGTCGCTGTCCCTGGTGCACGGCCAGCAGGCCGGCGCCGCCCTGGCCGCCCGGCGGGGAGCCAGCGTGCAGGTCCACGGAGGCAGCCGGGTCGGCGCACCGCTGGCCGCCCTGCTGGCGGCGGCCGGCGTCGGACGCGTCACGGTCCGCGACGACGGGCTCACCGGCCCCCCGGACCTCGCCGTCGGCGGCCTCGGGCCGGCCGACCTGGGACGTCGCCGGGGGACCGCGGCGACCGCGCTCCTGGCCCAGCCTGAGCCGGACCCGCGGCGCCCACCCACCAACAGCATGCTGCCGGACCTCGTCGTCCTGACGCAGCCGGGCGAGCTCCCGACCGCCGAGGACCTGCTGCGGCTCGACGTCCCGCACCTGGTCGCGCTGGTCCGGGAGGACGGCGGGCAGGTCGGGCCGCTCGTCCTGCCGGGGCGCAGCGCCCGCCTGCGCTGCCTGGACCTCGTGCGCACCGCCCTGGACCCGGGCTGGCCCGCCCTGGCGGTCCAGCTCGACCAGGGGATCCGCGGCGTCGCCGCCTGCGACTCGGTCCTGGCGGTCGCGGTCGCGGCCCAAGGGGCCCTGCAGGTCCTCGAGCTGCTGGACCGTCAACGCACGCCGGCCAGCGTCGGCGGGACCCTCGAGCTCGAGCCGCCCGGCTGGCGCTGGCGCTGGCGCGCCTGGCCGCAGCACCCCGAGTGCCGCTGCGCGTGGCTGAGCTCCGCGGCAGGCTCCGGCGCCTGGCTCGCGGCCGTGCCGGACGACCCGAGGCCCGCCGCCGCCGCCTCGTGAGCCCGGGTCGTCGCCGGGCGGCGGCCCGGGACGACGGCGAGGACACTGTCATCGTGAGCGACATCCCCAGGAGCGCGGTGGCCCGAGGCGCCCGTTTGGCCACCCTCCCGATGGGGGTCGCGGGCCGGGCCACGATCGGGCTGGGGAAGCGGATCGGCGGCAAGCCGGCGGAGGCGGTCGCGGCCGAGCTCCAGGCCCGTACGGCGGAGCAGCTGTTCCAGGTGCTCGGCCAGCTCAAGGGCGGGGCGATGAAGCTCGGCCAGGCGCTGTCGGTGTTCGAGGCCGCGTTGCCCGAGGAGGTCGCCGCGCCGTACCGCGCCGCCCTGACCAAGCTGCAAGAGGCCGCGCCGCCGCTGCCGGCCACGACCGTCCACAAGGTGCTGGCGACCGAGTTCGGGGCGGACTGGCGCGACCTGTTCCTGG
>JAYTHS010000171.1:0-1471 GCA_043732345.1 Frankiales bacterium
CCTGTGCTCGCTCTGTGCCGGCGAAGGTGGCTCGGCTCCACGGATCATCGGTCATGGTCCGGCACCCCGTTCCATGAGTCGCTGGAGAGCCTCGATGTCCTCGAGATCACGGGGTCTGCCCGCGGCGCGCTTCATCTCGATGAGGTGGTGCTTGGCGGCCACGGGCACTGTGCGGTCACCGACCCGCGTCGGCACCGCATCAGCGGTCAGGCTGTCGAAGTCGAGCGGGTAGGCCACAAAAACGTCGACCTCACGTGCGGGGTGATCGGGATCGAAGAAGGACAGCACCTGCATGTGCTTGTCCTTGATCCAGCTCTCCCGCACCTGTGGGTCAGCGAAGTCGGTGAGCGCGATCGGCACTCGCGGGAGCAGGCCAAGTCCTTCCAGCGCCTGCATGGCTCGGAGCGCCGCCTCGGGGTCGAGGTCGACGACGACATCGAGGTCGACGGTCGCGCGGACGTGACCGCTCATGACGACGGCCATCCCGCCGACGACCACGTAACGCACCTCAGCCTCCTCGAAGGCGGCGTAGACGTCGTCGTAGAGGCCCATGTCCGAAGGGTAGGCGGGTGAGGTGTCGGAGCCGGGGTCTTCGTGGAGGGCCAGCGTTGCGCTGCGCACGGTTCGTCGATCCGCTGCACCTAGCTCGTGCTTCCGCCGTCCTGCTGCTCGGCGTGCCAGGCGGTGAGTGCGGCGAGCGCTGCGTCGTACGGCAGCGGGCCGTGCTCCATCCGCAGCGCGAGCAGGTGCTTGTAGGCCCGCCCGACGACCGGGCCGGGGGGTACGCCGAGCAGGGCCATGATCTGCTCGCCGTCGAGGTCGGGCCGGATCGCCCTCAGCTCCTCCTGGGCGGCGAGGGCTGCGATCCGCTCCTCGAGGTCGTCGTACGCCCGAGAGAGCCGCTCGGCCCGCCGCCGGTTGCGGGTGGTGCAGTCCGACCGGGTCAGCAGGTGCAGCCGCTCGAGCTGCTCGCCGGCGTCGGTGACGTAGCGGCGCACGGCTGCGTCGGTCCAGGGCGACGTCCCGAGCTGGCCGTAGCCGTGGAAGCGCAGGTGCAGCTCGGTGAGCAGGAAGACGGCCTCGACGACGTCCTTGCCGAAGGTCAGGGTCTTCAGGCGCTTGCGGGCAAGGTGCGCACCCTTGACCTCGTGATGGTGGAACGACACCCCGCCAGCGGGCTCGTGCCGACGGGTCGCCGGCTTGCCGATGTCGTGCAGCAGCGCCGCGAGCCGCAGCACCAGGTCGGGCCCGCCGTCGGGGAGCCGATGCTCCAGGGCGATGGCCCGCTCCAGCACCTGCAGGGTGTGGTCGTAAACGTCCTTGTGCTGGTGGTGCTCGTCGATCTCCAGCCGCAGCGCCGGGAGCTCGGGCATCACGACGTCGGCCAGGCCGGTGTCGACCAGCAGCTCCAGCCCTTCCCGCGGGTGGTCGCCCAGGAGCAGCTTGACCAGCTCGCCCTTGACCCGTTCCG
>JAYTHS010000172.1:0-5196 GCA_043732345.1 Frankiales bacterium
TGTAGCGAGAGGACGGGACGAGCGTTCCCGCGGAGGCCCAGCCCGTCGGGCTCAGCGACCCGGGTACGGCAGCCCCGCCCGGACCGGTTGCGGTGACGACCGTCAGCGTGCCGCCGCTCACGGTCAGCCGCAGGGGCATGGACCACGGCACGGTCCGGCCCTGCGAACCGGTGCTGGCCAGCACGACGCGGGCAGGGGGCGGCGGGGGGGTCGGCGAGCCCTGCGGAAGCCCGATCGCACCGGTAACCGAGCTTCCTCCGACGCTCAGGGCCGCGGCAGCGCCCCCACCCACGACGACGACGCCGGCCAGGCTCAGCAGGACCGTGGTGCGAGCGAACCCGGCATCGCCAGACATGCGCACGCGGGGCAGTCGGAGCGGCACGGCAGCAACCTCAGGTCGTGGCGGGCAGTCATATGGTGGAAGACTCTTCCCATTGTGCCCTGAAGAACGCGCGGGTGACCTCAAAGGTTGCGAACCATCGAGCATCAGCCCAGGGCGCGCCGCTGACCGACCTCGGGGTCGCCCAGGTGGGCCTGCCGCCCGTCGCGGTGACCGGCCTCCCAGGCCTGCCCGGAGAGCTGCCGCTCGGTATGGGCGCCGCGCCAGGTCCCGCGGGCCGAGCTGGCCCGGTCGTGGAAGGCCTGCACCCGTTCCGCCTTCTCGCGCAGGACGAGGGCGCTGCCTCCCGAGCCTGCCGTCGCCCCGCTCTGGGTGTCTGCCTGGGTGAGCGCGCGGGCCCGTGCCTCGCGCAGCCGGCCCTGGACCGCGGCGAGCCAGCCGTCATAGAAGGACAGGCGAAACGACACGGCCGCCACCCCTGCGGCCCGGTGCTCCCCGCGCCGGATCCGCCGGCCGGCCGCGGTCGCCATCTGGGTGGCCAGTGAGGCCCACAGCTGCTCGACGACGTCGAGGTCGGCGGGGTAGCCGAAGCCCAACACGAAGGTGCTGTCCTGCGCGACGTTGACGAGCACGTCGTTGGGCTGGGCGACCACGACGTACAGCCCGACGAGGTGCCGGTTGCCACGACGCCCCCGCTCCCCGACCTGCAGGGTGCGCTGCTCGAAGGCGTCTTCGCCGGAGCGCGCCCGCCGGGAGGCCTGTCGGGAGCGGGCCGTCTCCAGGTCGACCGCGTAGGTCGTCGCGAGCTCCTGGGCGCGGGTCACGAAGGCGTCCGCCTCGTGCTCGTTGTCGGTGCCCTCGGCCTGCGCCAGCAGCTTGCCGATCTTATCCAGCACCCGCTCGCTCACCCGGTCACCCCGCTCTGGGCGTAGTCGACGCGCAGGGCCAGGGCCGCCTCCGGCCCCAGGGCCACCTGAACGAGCTCGAGCATCCGGCGCACGAACACCGGGCCGTGGTCGGCCGCGCCGTCGAGGTGGAAGGCGACGTGGTGGGCGAGCTCGTGCAGCAGCACGGCCTCACGCAGAGCCCAGCTGGTCCCGTGCTCGGACACCGGCAGGGCGATGGTGGCGACGCCAGCCTCCAGCGACCAGTGCGCCCGCAGCTGTCCTCGGCGCGCTCTGAGCCGCACGGGGGGCACGGCCAGGTCGGCGAGCTGGACGTCGGCGTAAGCCTGGGCCGCCTGCAGGGTGCCGAACTGGACCTCGCGGGGCAGCAGCACCGAGGAGCCGGCGACGGTGGCCCGCTGGGCGCCCCGACGGGCTGCGTCGAGCCTGGCCTCCCAGGCGGCCTCGCCCGCGTAGACGAGCGCCCGCTGGTGGTCGCGGGAGGCGGTGGCAGGCACGTCGGAAGGTCTACCAGGGGGAGCCGGTCGGTGCCCGGCGCCGTCCACAGGGGTGAGAGGTCCCTCACAGGGCGGACCGAGGAATCGCGTCCGACCGGGTGGGCGTTGCAGGCTGTACGGACCGACCGACGATCTGAGGAGCTGGCTGTGGTGGACGGACGACCGGCACGCATCGCCGTCGTGGGAGCGGGCCCGGCCGGGATCTACGTCTGCGACGTGCTCATGAAGTCCGGGCAGGACGTCTCCATCGACCTGCTCGAGAGGCTGCCCGCCCCCTTCGGCCTGATCCGGTACGGCGTCGCGCCCGACCATCCCCGCATCAAAGGCATCATCACCGCGCTGCACCAGGTGCTCGACAAGCCGCAAGTCCGGCTGCTCGGCAACGTGGAGTACGGCGTCGACGTCACCCTGGCCGACCTGCAGCGCCACTACGACGCCGTCGTGTTCACGACCGGCGCCGAGAAGGACCGCTCGATCGGCATCCCCGGCGAGGACCTCGACGGATCCTTCGGCGGGGCCGACTTCGTCAGCTGGTTCGACGGGCACCCCGACGTCCCCCGGACGTGGCCGCTGCAGGCCCGGCAGGTGGCCGTGGTGGGGGCCGGCAACGTCGGGCTCGACGTGTCCCGAATGCTGTCCAAGACCGCCGACGAGCTGCTGGTGACCGAGATCCCGGCCAACGTCTACGAGGGCCTGGCGTCCTCGCCGGTCGAGGAGGTGCACGTCTTCGCCCGGCGCGGCCCGGCGCAGGCCAAGTTCACCCCGCTGGAGCTGCGCGAGCTCGACCACTCGCCCAACGTGGAGGTGATCGTGGCCCCAGAGGACATCGAGTACGACGCCGGTTCCGTCGCCGCGATCAACGCCGACAACCAGACCAAGCTGGTCGTGCGAGAGCTCGAGCGCTACGCCATGCGGACGGCCGAGCACGGCCTCGGGGAGCGGCCCCGCAAGCTTTTTCTGCACTTCTTCGAGAACCCGGTCGAGATCACCGGGTCCGAGGGCCAGGTCACCGGCTTCCGCACCGAGCGGACCGAGTACACAGGGGACGGCAACGTCCGTGGCACCGGTGTGTTCCACGACTGGCCGGTCCAGGCGATCTACCGCTGCGTCGGCTACCGGTCGCTCCCGCTGGAGGGCCTGCCCTGGGACGCCGACGGCCACGTCGTGCCGCATATCGTCGGCCGGGTCCAGGTCGACGATGCCCACCTGCCCGGCGTCTACGTCAACGGATGGGTCAAGCGCGGTCCGGTCGGGCTCATCGGCCACACCAAGGGCGACGCCATCGAGACCGTCAAGAGCCTGCTCGAGGACCTGCCCAGCGGGCCGGTCGCGGTTGAGCCGTCGCCGGACGCCGTCACCGCTCTGCTCGACGTCCGGGGTGTGCGGTGGACGACCTGGGACGGGTGGTATCGCCTGGACGGGCACGAGAAGGGCCTCGGTCTGCCCGAGGGTCGCGCCCGCATCAAGGTCGTGGACCGCGAGACGATGACGGCCGTCAGCCGGGACGAGAAGCCCGTCTCGGTCTGACCCAGACGGGACGGCCCGGGCGCCCTCGCCCCGCCCCGTCGAGGTCGCACACAGCGCACGCCACGGGCGGTGCCATGCTCCCGCTCGGGCAGGAGCGCCTGCCTCGCGGAAACGCCCTGCCGGCGCGGGACGACGAATCCGCGGGGCACGACGCCCTCGAGCAGGGGCGGCAGCACGTCGATGCCGAGCAGCCAGAGCAGCCAGAGCAGCCAGACCAGGCAGAGCAGGCAGTGATCGGCGACATACGCATCCGGTGGGTGCACCCGCAGGACAACGGCGGCCTGGACGTTGAGGTCCACCGTCGTGACCGAGATGATGTACGTGCCACGCGGGGGCGCCTCAGCCCCGCGGGAGGCGGACGACGAAACGCCCTCCGGGGCCGGGCCGACAGGTCAAGTCGGCGCCCACGGCGGTGGCCAGCCGGCGGGCGAGCGGCAGCCCGAGCCCGGCGCCCGGGTGCGCGTCGTCCGGGCGCAGCCGCAGGCCGGGCTCGAAGACCATCTCGACGTCCGGGCCTGGTACCCCCGGGCCGTCGTCCACCACGGCGATCTCGACCGCGTCCGGGTGCTCTCGTACGTCAAGGACGACGTGGGTGCGCGCGTAGCGGCGGGCGTTGTCGAGTAGCGGCACCAGCAGCCGTTCGAGCACGTCGGCCTCCAGTCCCGCCCAGGCCGGCCCGTCCACGCCGCTCACCTTGGTAGGGACCCCGCCCGCGCCCGTGGCCTGGGCCAGCTCCTCCACCACCTCGCGCGCGTCGCACCGGCCTCGGGCCGATCCGTCCGGGGACGTGCGAGCTGCGGACAGCAGCGTGTCGAGGATCCGCTCGAGCCGTCGGGCGCTCTGGCCGACCGCGACCATCGCCGCCTCGGCCTCGGGCGTCGTACGCGGTCGCACCTGGAACAGCTCGACCTCCGCCACGATGCCGGCCAGCGGGGTGCGGAGCTCGTGCGATATCTCTGCCGTGAGCTGCTGCTCACGCCGCAGGACGGCGGCCAGCCGGTCCAGCATGCGGTCCAGCGTCTGCGCCAGCTCGTCGAGCTCGCCGGGGCGGGCGGCCTGGCCGAAGCGCTGGTCGGCGTCCTTCCCGGTCGACCAGGCGCCGGCCTGCCGGGTCATCACCGCCACGGGGGTGAGGGCCCGACCCGCGACGGCTCGGGCCAGCAGGTAGACCAGGCCGACCAGGACGACACCGAGCAGCGCGGTGGCCGTCACTGCCTTGCGGAACGAGCTCCGGTAGGGGTCGAGGGACACGGCGGTCACAACGGTGCCGACCTGCCGACCAGCCGCCCGGACCGCCGTCGAGAGGTAGGCCGTCGCCCGCTCCTCGTCGTCGCGCCGCACGAACCGGCTGCTGCTGCCGGCGAGGGCGTCGGCGCCGCGCTGCAGCCACGGTGAGCCCGGCGGCCGGGCGAGCGCGGTCCGGCCCTGGTAGACCCAGACCCCGGTGTCGAGCAGCGCGTCGACGCCGTCGGTGACCTCGAGGCTGCCGTCGGACCGGACGTGTACGGCGGCTGTCGCGGCGGTGGCCCGGCTGCGCAGGACGGTCCGGACCTCGCCGTCGAGCTGGTGGGCCAACAGCAGGTCGAAGGCGAGCGTCAGCAGGACCACCGCGAGGGCGGCGGCGAGCAGGGCGCTGACCGCGAGCCGTCCGCGCAGGGTCCTCGGGACCCACCGCCGTCCCGGCCCGGCGGCGTCGCGCCCGATCGGGTCAGCCGCGGTCACTCCGGGACGGCCCGGTAGCCGACCCCACGGACCGTCTCGATGCGGTCGGTGGCGTCGACCAGCGCGAGCTTGCGGCGGACCCGCGCGACGTACTGGTCGAGGGTGTTGTCGTGCACGATGGCCCCCTCCGGCCAGCCCGCCCGCAGCAGGTCGCGGCGCCGCACGACCTCCCCGGGGCGCCCGAGAAGGGCTGCCAGCAGGCGGA
>JAYTHS010000173.1:0-5187 GCA_043732345.1 Frankiales bacterium
CATCGAGGGCGGGCAGGCCCTGCTGCTGCCCGACGGCGACGACGCCCTGCGGGTGCTCGGCCCAGCCGACTCCCTGGTCCCTGACTCGCGCGAGGACCGGGTGTGGCTGGTCCAGCGGATCGGTGACCAGCAGGCGCTCACGTCGTACGACGCCTCGGGGCGAGCCGGGGGGCGCCGGACCGCCGCCACCGGCAATGACCTGTTCCTCGTCACGCCCGAGGGCGTCCTGGACGACGAGATGGAGCTGCCCGGCGGGTCCACTCCGACGCTGCGGGACGACGCCGGCCTCGTCCTGCGCCGCTTCCCGGGCCCGGTGACGGTGCTCGCCGTGACGGGCTCCAGAGTGCTTGCCACGCAGGGGAACTGCCTCGACGGCTGCAGCGTGCTCGCGTGGGACGTCCGCGACGGTGGCTCGCGGACGGCGCCCCTGGACGCGGGCCTGGTGGTGCTCGACGGTGCCCTGTCCGCCGACGGACGTTCGGTCGCCCTGGCCGCGCGGTCGGCGTCGGCCGGTCAGGACCCGGTGGGCACCACCGGGCAGGCCGTCCTGCTGCGCGGACGCCTCGACGGCGGCGAGCCCGTTGCCCGCACCGTGCGCGGCGGCTGCACCCTGCTCGCCTGCCACGTGACCTTCTCGGGCAGCACCGTGTGGGCCAGTGTCGACCGCTCCTCGGGCCGACTGATCCGGTGGCGCGACGGCGAGGAGCCGCTGCCGATCGCCCTGCAGGTCCCCGACGTCCAGGACCTGTCCGGCCTTTCGTGACCCTGTGTCCCTCGTGACCCTGTGTCTCTCGTGAGCCTGTGTCTCTCGTGAGCCTGTGTTTCTAGTGACCCTGTGCGGCGACGGCGGCAGCGGCCGCAGCGGCCGCCTCGGGGTCGAGGTAGGTCCCGCCCGGCGTGACCGGGCGCAGGTCGTCGTCGAGGTCGTAGCGCAGAGGCTGGCCGGTGGGGATGTTGAGCCCCACGACGGCCTGCTCCGACAGCCCGTCGAGGTGCTTCACCAGGCCGCGCAGGGAGTTGCCGTGCGCCGCGACGAGCACCACGTGGCCGGCCCGCAGGTCGGGGACGATCGCGTCGTACCAGTGCGGCAGCATCCGGGCGACGACGTCGGCGAGGCACTCGGTGCGCGGGACGACATCGCGCGGGAGGAATGCGTAGCGCTCATCCAGCGAGGTGTCGAACTCATCCCCGGCGGCGATCGGCGGCGGCGGCACGCTGTAGGACCGGCGCCAGAGCATAAACTGCTCCTGCCCGAACTCCTCGCGGACCTGCGCCTTGTCCTTGCCCTGCAGTGCCCCGTAGTGCCGCTCGTTGAGGCGCCAGGAACGCCTGACAGGCAGCCAGTTCCGACCCGCAACCTCCAGTGCGAGGTTGGAGGTGCGGATCGCCCGGGTCTGCAGCGAGGTGTGTACGACGGTGGGCTCGAGCCCGGCGTCGCGCAGCTGCCGGCCCCCTGCCCGGGCCTGCTCCTCACCGACCGCGGTCAGGTCGACGTCGACCCAGCCGGTGAACAGATTCCGGGCGTTCCACTGGCTCTCGCCGTGGCGGAGCAGCACGAGCGTCGACATGCGGCCGATCCTGTCAGACGCTCAGCAGCGGACGTCGCGACGCGGCGCGCACCCGCTCCACCCTGCATCCCGTGCCGCCTGAGCCCTCCCGGAGCAGATCATCGTGGACGCCCGGTTGCGCCCAGGTGGCCCTGCCCGCCCACTTTGATCTTGCTGGACATGGTTCCGCAGCCCGTGGAGATCATCGTGTCCGACGGCGCGCCCACGCGTGGCGAGACGACCCCACGATGACCTTCCCGCTGGGCCAGCAGCAACGGGCTCAAGATCAAAGTGGGGACAGGCGTGCGCGCAGGTGGCCCGGCCGGAGCACGATGATCACTCAAGCGGCCCCGAGCCTGCCCGACGGTCAGCGGCGGACGTCGCGACGCGGAGCCCAGTTGGGCGTCCCGGCCGGCCGCCGGCCCGCCCCGTCGGCGAGCACCTTGTCGGCCAGCCAGGCCTCTGTGCGCCACCGATCGCCGTACGTAGCGGTGAGCAGCGTCTCCTGGTCGTCCTCGAGCAGCTGCCACACCTCGCCGAGCAGCCGGTCGACGCCGGCAGCGGTCGCCGCGGAGTGCGCGAGCGACCCGGTGAGGTAGACGTCGCCGATGTCGTCGACGGCGAAGTGGACGTCGCGGAGCCGCAGGTTGCGGCGCAGCAGCAGCCGGTGTAGCGCCGAGGGGTCCGGGCAGGCGTCGGCCACCACGTGGAACACGAACGCCTCGACCGTCACGTCCTGCTCACCCGCGATGAGCCAGACGTGCGTCGTACGGCGCCTCTGCCCGTGCAGCGTGGCGACGTAGGCCCCGGCGTCGACCCGCTCGAGGCTCACGCCCAGGTCGGTGAGGGCGTCCAGCAGCTGGCCGTCGAGCCGCCAGACGACGTCGCGCGAGCTCACGCCCGGTCCGGGTCGGCGAAGCGGGCGAAGGCGGCGAGGTTGGCGGTCGACTCGCCGTTCTTGGCGCGCCAGGCCCACTCGCGGCGGATCGAGCTGACGAAACCGATCTCCAGCAACGGGTCGAAGGACTCGTCGGCGTACTGCAGGACCGCCCCGAGGATGCGGTCGACCTCATCGGGGGTGATGCCCGACAGCGGGAGGCGGCCGACGAGGTAGACGTCGCCGGCCTTGTCGAGGGCGAAAGCGACGGCGTAGCTGCGGGCGTTGCGGCGCAGCAGGAAGCGGTAGAAGTCCTCGTGGTTCTCGTCGGGCTGGCGGCAGACGAAGGCCTCGACGAGCAGCGCGTGCTGGCCGACGACCAGCCACACGTTGGTGAATAGCTTGTGGGTGCCGGGCAGCTTGACGAAGAACTGCCCGGGCTGCGGCTCGGCAAAGTCCAGGGCGTTGTCAACAAGGGTGCCGCGGATGACGTCGGCAGCACTCACGCGTTGGCCGCCACGGACGCGGGCGCAAGGACGTCGCGGTAGGCCGCGAGAAGACCTGCAGCGGTGCGGTTCCAGCTGTAACCGGCGGCGTGGGCGACGGCGCCTCGGGAGAGCCGCGGCCGGTCGGCCAGCCCTCGGTGCAGGGCCGCGGCCCAAGCGTCAGCAGAGTGCCCGTCGACCAGGACGCCGCTGACGCCGTCGGCGACGGTGGTCCGCAGGCCACCGACCCGGGTGGCAACGACGGGGGTGCCGCAGGCCTGGGCCTCCAGGGCGACCAGACCGAAGGACTCGTTGTGGGAGGGGACAGCAACCAGGTCCGCGGCGGCGTACCAGTCGCGCAGGCGGTCCGGCGCCGACGGCGGCTCGAAGCGGACGGGCAGGTCCAACTCGGCGGCCAGGCGGTGCAAGGAGGCGGGCTCGTGCAGCCCGTTGCCGCTGGGTCCCCCGACGACGGCAACAAGCAGACGGCCGGCGAGGGACGGATCCTGCTCCAGCAGCCGGGCGGCGGCGCGGAGCAGGACGTCGGGCGCCTTGAGCGGTTGCAGGCGCCCGACGAACAGCAGCACGACGGCGTCGGGGGGCACGCCCAGCCGGGTCCGAGCACCACTGGCCTCACCGGGGCGGAAATGCTCCAGGTCGACGCCGGGGGCGACGGTCACGACCTTGTCCGGGTCGGCGGCGTAGAGCTCGACGAGCTCGCGCGCCTCCTGCTCGGTGTTGGCGACGAGCCGGTCCGCGGCCGCCACGACCTGCTTCTCGCCGACGATGCGGCGCAGCGGCTCGGGGGCGTCGTCCATCGCCAGCGCGAGGTTCTTGACCACGCCCAGGGTGTGGGCGGAGTGGATGAGCGGGATGCCCCATCGCTCGGAGGCGAGCCAGCCCACCTGCCCGGACAGCCAGTAGTGGGAGTGGATCACGTCGTACCAGCCCGGCTCGTGCTGGGCCTCCTCGCGCAGGACGCCGCTCGTCAGCGCGCACAGCTGCGACGGCAGGTCCTCCTTGCCCATGCCCTCGAAGTGGCCGGCCGTGAGGTGCCGCACGGTCACGCCGGGCGCGAGCTCGACGACCGGCGGCAGGTCGCTGGACGTCGCCCGGGTGAAGACCTCGACCTCGACCCCGAGGTCGGCCAGGCGCTTGCTGGTCTCGACGACGTAGACGTTCATCCCGCCAGCGTCGCCCGTGCCGGGCTGCTCCAGGGGTGAGGTGTGGACCGACAGGACGGCCGCACGCCGCGGCCTGACACTGCGCAGCATCCGGGTCATGGGCTGCTCACCTCCCCTCGACGGTCCCATGATGCCCTGCAACACCCGGGCGGGCACACTCATGCCCCATGAGGACAGCCTTGGTGACCGGTGCCAGCAGCGGGATCGGGGCGGCCACCGCCCTGCGGCTCGCCCAGAACGGGTGGCAGGTCGTTGCCGCGGCCCGCCGCCTGGACCGCCTCGGCGAGCTGTCGGCGCAGCACCCCGCGATCCGGCCTCAGGCCCTGGACGTGACCGACCCCCGCTCGGTCGAGGCCCTTGCCGACGCGGTACCGATCTGCGACCTGCTCGTCGCCAACGCCGGCGGCGCGTTCGACCTCGAGCGGCTCGCCGACGCCGACGTCGACACCTGGGCCCGGACGTACGACGTGAACGTCCTTGGGCTGGTGCGCACGGTGCAGGCGGTCCTGCCGGCGCTGCGCACCTCCCGCGGGCAGATCGTCATGACCGGCTCGACGGCCGGCCGCTGGGTCTACGAGGGCGGCGGCGGCTACGTCGCGGCCAAGCACGCGGTGGCCGCGCTCCGGGACACGCTGCGGCTCGAGCTCGTCGAGGCCGGTATCCGGGTCAGCGAGATCGCCCCCGGCATGGTCAAGACCGCGGAGTTCGGCACGGTCCGCTTCGCCGGCGACGCCGCCCGCGCCGACGCGGTCTACGCCGGGGTCGACGCCCTGACCGCCGACGACATCGCGGACGCCATCGAATGGGTCGCCTCCCGGCCGTCCCACGTCAATATCGACCTGGTGCAGCTCACCCCGCAGCAGCAGGCCGGCGTCGGCAAGATCGTCCGCCGCCCCTGACCCGGGTCCGCCGCGTCCTTAGCACTCAGGGGCGCCCGCGCTGAGTGGTGATGACGCAAGGGGAGGGACGGGTGGCGAAGGAGAAGCGTTACGCCGCCGGACGCGCCCGCGCGCTGGGCCTCGCGACCCGCGGGACGACAGCCCCCAACCGGCTGCGTCGCGTCGACCGGCACCTGCTGGCCGTCCACGGTGAGC
>JAYTHS010000174.1:0-5162 GCA_043732345.1 Frankiales bacterium
CGCGCCGCGCTGCGAGCGCGAGCAGGGCGCTGCGGCTGCTGCCGCGCAGCTTCCCGATCGACATCGACGAGCAGGTCGGCCGGCAGCGAGACCCTCACCTTGGTCATGCCTGCAGGCTGTCCCGCAGTACTGCCGTATGGACGTCAGTCCGAACCGGGCAGGGCGACCGTAGCGGGGGAGCGGCCCTGGGCGAGCCGCCACATGGCAGCCCGCACGGCCGTGTCCTGCAGCCCCTGCACCCCGATCGGCCGCAGTCGCCGGTCAGCGGCGAGGCCAACGAGGTCCAGCCACCGCAGGGACAACCCCTCCTCCAGGCGGACCGCCAGCGCGAGCGCCTCCACCTGTCCCGCCACCGCGACGTCGTACGCCGGTGCGGGGTCTGGGACGGGCGCGCCCCGCGCGACGAGCAGCGTGGACAGGGCGTCGCGGCTGCTGCGGTGCGTGTCGAAGGCCGCAATGGCCTGCGTGCGAGCGGCGGTCGCCAGCCGGGATCCCAGCACCGCGTAGCCGGCGATGGCGGCGTGCTCGGCTGCCACCAGGCCGGTCAGCAGCCTGAGGTCACCCGCTGAGCCGGTCACGCGGCGGCGACGGCTGCGTGGCTCGCCTCGCTCGCGGCCAGCTGGGCCAGCAGGGCGGCGAGCGGGCCCGAGGCGCTCATGGAAGCGGAGGCGTGGGCGGCTGCGGCGGTGCGCTCGCGGGCTGCCTGCGCCCGGCGGTGGGCAGCCTGGGTGCGCGCCGTGGCCGCGGGCGCAGACGGCTGTGACCCCACCGACGGGGTGGGGGCGGGTGGCGTGAGGCCCGGGTCCCCTGGCAGGGCCGGGGCCAGGGCCTGCAGGTGGACGACATGGTCGGCGCGCACCTGCCTGAGCAGCGCAGCGGCCGGTGTCCCCGTGACGACGGCGAGCGAGCGGTCGAGCTCGCTGATCAGGGACTGCTCCCGGGCAACCGCCTGGGCCCGCAGGGCGATGTCGGGGTCGACGGGTGGCGGCGGTGGGGCCGGGCGGGCGCGGCTGCGGGTGCAGGCCGTGACCAGGGCGGCGCCGGCTGCCGCGAGCACGCTGCGTCGGCTGGGGGTCATGCCGACCAGCCTGCCAGAGGCGGGAAATGCCCCAAGGCCGTCCTCCGAGTGGGAGGACGGCCTTGGGAGTGCGGGCGTGATGACTAGCTGAGCTTCTTGTTCGCGGAGATGCCGCCGGCGAGGATCGCCGCCGTACTCGGCATGTGGGCGGCGGCCGCAGCGAGGTCTGTGAACAGGTTCGGGCTCTTGGTGATGACGTCGTCGATGGCCTTGAAGACCGATGCGACGTGCGGCTTGAGCTCGTCGGCGACGGCCGTGGCCGGCAGCTCCGGGACGACGGAGTTGATGAGCTGGCCGAACGAGGTGCGGTAGCCGTCGAGGTCCTTGACGGCCTTGGCGGTCATCGCTGCATTCATCGTCGCCTTGCCCAGGGCGTAGTTGACGAAGAACCCGATGTGCTGGCGCCACGAGGCCAGGAACGGCTTCTCGGCGTTCGGGTAGGCCGAGCCCACGGCCTTGGAGAGGTTCACCGAGTTGGTGTCCAGCGCGCCGACGGCGGCGGCGGTGGCGGGCGCTTTGAGGTTGCCCTTGTCGGCGACAGCCTGGTTGATCGCGATGCCAGCGAGGTAGACGTGCTCGACGAGCAGGCTGGTCAGTCCGGCGCGCAGCGTGGAGGCGTCTCCGTCGGACGAGCCGGCGAGCTTCTTGTTGGCCGCGATGCCACCGGCAAGGACCTTGGCTGTGTTGCCCATGTGCCCGGCAGCGGTCTCGAGCAGCGAGAACTGTGTCGGGGACCCGGCAACCTGCGCGTCGATGGCCGCGAACAGCGAGGCGACGTGCGGCTTCAGCTCATCGGCGACGGCCGTGGCCGGCAGCTCCGGGACGACGGAGCTGATGAGCTGGCCGAACGAGGTGCGGTAGCCATCGAGGTCCTTGACGGCCTTGGCCGTCATTGTGGCGTTTTTCGTGGCCTTGCCCAGGGTGTAGTCGACGAAGAACCCGATGTGCTGGCGCCACGAGGCCAGGAACGGCTTCTCGGCGGTCGGGTAGGCCGAGCCGACGGCCTTCGACAGCGCGACGCTGTTGGCGTCCAGGGCCTTGACGGCGCCGACGACAGCCGGGTCCTTCATGTTGCCCTTCTTGGCGACCGCGGTTCCGGTCGCGAGGCCCGCCAGGTAGACGTGCTCGGTGAGCAGGTAGGTCAGGCCCGCGCGGAGCTCCGCGGCGGGGGTCTTCGCGGCGTCGGCGCCGGTGACGGACGTCATTGCCAGGGCGCCGGTCGTCGCGCCGGCGGTCGGCGTCGCGCCCGCCGCGGTGCTTGAGGTCGTGGTGCTGTTGCTGCCGCAGGCCGCCGTCGTGATGGCGAGACCGCACACCACAGCTGCGAGCCGGAGGGACGTCCGGTTCATGGTTCTCCTTGAGGGTTCGTGCACAGACCGCCACCGGTCGGCGGCGGGCAGGAAGGGATGGCTCGCCGATCGGGCGCGCCAGAGCGAGCAGGGGAAGCGAGCAGAGGAAGCGCGCGGGGGCCGTAGGGCTACGGAGTGACGACGACCGTCGCGTTCATGCCCTTGTGGATCGTGCAGTAATAGGTGAAGGTCCCAGCCTTGGCGTAGGTGTGCGCCACGGTGTCGCCCTTCTTGGCGACCACGAGGTTGAAGGCCTTGTCGTCGGTCTCGTCCGTCCGCAGCATCGAGGAGTCGACCTTGTAGGTGCCCTCGACCAGGACGTGGTTGATGTCGTTGCCGTTTACCCAGGTGACGGTCTGCCCGGTCTTGATGGTCGTCCTCACCGGGTCGAAGGACAGCAGCGGGATGTTCACGGTCGCGCCGGGCTTGCTGGCGGCGGGAGCGGCAGCCTTGGTGGTCGCCGTGCTTCTCGAGCCGCCACCGCAAGCGGCCAGGGCGAGCAGGGGGGAGAGGGCGACGACGAGGGTCGTCCGGCGCATGGGGGTGCCTCTCGATCGGTCCCGGCCGGGGGCCAGGAGGGGTGTAGTCGGGCAGCCGACCGATCGACCGGCGGTGCCGGCCGTCTCTGTCATGCACCAGGTCTTTCGACTGCCCGCAGCCACCGGATGGGGTGATCCACATCGCACCTGGACCATCTCTTACTTGGTCCACCTCGCACCTGGACCACCTCGCACCTTGGTCCACGGGGCACCGGGTCACGGTCGTGTACCGGCCGCGGCCCGTAGGCTCACCACCCACAACTCCACAGCTCACGAGGGGAGGCGCGTTGACCGCGTCACACGCTCGACTCGTCCAGCTCCTCTCGCCCGCTGTCGAGGCGACGGGCCATGACCTCGAGGAGGTCACGGCAACCCCGGCCGGCAAGCGTCGCGTCGTGCGCGTCGTCGTGGACCGGGACGGCGGGACCAACCTGGACGACGTCGCGGCCGTCAGCAGGGCCGTGTCTGACGTGCTCGACGCCGCGGAGGAGACCGAGCCCGACCTGCTCGGTGGTGCCTACGTGCTGGAGGTCAGCTCACCGGGGACCGACCGGCCGCTGACCCTGGCCCGGCACTGGCGCCGAAACGTCGGTCGGCTGGTCGTGGCTCACCTCGCCGACGGGACGTCCACCTCCGGGCGGATCAGCGCGGCCGACGACCTCGATGTGACGCTGCAGGGTGACCAGGGACTGAGGGTGCTGCTGCTCGCACAGGTCGTCCGGGGCGCCGTGCAGGTGGAGTTCACCCGTCCCGACAGCCCCGAGCCCGATTCCGACGGGGACGACGAGCACGACGACGAGCACGACGACGAGCACGACGGCGAGCTGGACGGCGACGGACCGGACGGCGACAAATCTGACGACGACAAACCAGACGACGACACCGACGAGGAGGTCCAGGCGTGAAGATAGACATGACCGTGCTGCGCAGTCTCGAGCGCGAGCGCGACCTCGGCATGGACCTGGTCGTGCAGGCCCTGGAGGCCGCCCTGCTGACCGCGTACCGGCACACCGAGGGGGCGAGCGAGCACGCCCGGGTCGAGCTGGACCGCGCGAGCGGTGAGGTCGTCGTCCTGGCGCAGGAGCTCGGCGAGGACGGGCGAGTGGTCAGGGAGTTCGACGACACCCCGGCTGACTTCGGCCGGATCGCGACCATGACCGCCAAGCAGGTCATCCTGCAGCGCCTGCGCGAGGCCGACGATGACAACGTCTTCGGCGAGTACGAGGGCCGGGAGGGCGACGTCGTCTCCGGGATCGTGCAGCAGGCCCCCCAGCGGCCCGGAGCGCCGGTCAACCGCAACGTCATGGTCAAGCTCGGCACCGGTGAGAAGGGGCTGGAAGCGGTCCTCCCACCGGGTGAGCAGGTGCCGAACGAGGTCTACACCCACGGCAGCCGCCTGAAGTGCCGCGTCATCGGCGTGACGCGGGGCCAGCGCGGCCCTCAGGTCACCGTGTCGAGGACCCATCCGGACCTGGTCCGTGGCCTGCTGGCGCAGGAGGTCCCCGAGGTCGCCGACGGCACTGTGGAGATCATGGCGTTGGCCCGGGAGGCCGGTCACCGGACCAAGGTCGCGGTCCGTACGTCGGTCACCGGCCTCAACGCCAAGGGGGCGTGCATCGGTCCGCAGGGGAGCCGGGTCCGCGCCGTCCAGAACGAGCTGCACGGCGAGAAGATCGACCTGGTCGACTTCTACGACGACCCGGCCCGCTTCGTCGCAGAGGCGCTGTCGCCCGCCACGGTGCTGGGGGTGGAGGTGGTCGACCTGGTCAACCGGTCCGCCCGCGTCGTCGTCCCCGACTACAAGCTGTCGCTGGCCATCGGCAAGGAGGGGCAGAACGCCCGCCTGGCAGCCCGGCTCACCGGGTGGCGCATCGACATCCACAGCGACACGGAGGGCACCGACCCAGGGGGCTCCGGGGGAGCGGCCGCGGGGTGAGCCGGGTCCGCGCGGCACGGGGAGCGGTAGGCTCAGCAAAGGCCCAGGACGCGGGCCCGGTCCGCACCTGCGTGGGGTGCCGGGAACGCGCCCCCAAGCCAGCCCTGCTTCGTGTCGTCGCGGTCGCCGGTGTCCTCACCGTCGACCTCGCCGGTCGCCTGCCGGGTAGGGGCGCCTCCGTGCACCCTGACCCGTCATGCGTCGACCTCGCGGAGCGGCGGCGAGCGTTCCCGAGGGCCCTCAAGGTCACCGGCCCGCTC
>JAYTHS010000175.1:0-1456 GCA_043732345.1 Frankiales bacterium
GACGCCGATGTCGAGGTCAGCGAGGTGGCCTGGGTGCCGCTCGAGCAGATCCCGGCCCGGCTGGCGTACGCCGACGAGCGCCGGCTGCTCGACAAGGTGCCGGACCTGCTCGCTGCGTCCGCATGACCCTGTGGGCCTTGGGTGCCAGGGCCCAACGCGACAGGGGCCAGCAAGCGAAGGCCCTGCGTGCCGGGGCCCTCGCGCTGGTGGTCACGCCGCTGCTGACGGTCGGCGTGTCAGCCTCACCCATGTTCGCCGCACCCATGTCTATGGCCGGCGTCCCCTCGACCTTGGGGCAGCACCGGTACGACGACCCCTCGCCGAGCCCGTCGCCCGGCGTAGAGCTGCCCCTGCGCATCTTGGTCACGACCCTCGCGCCCCGGGCCCCCCGCCCCGGCGGGCTGCTGCAGGTCACCGGGACCATCACCAACGTCGGCACCCAGGAGGTCCGGGAGATTCGGCTGCGGCTGCGGGTCGGTGACCTCATCAACAACCGGGCCGGCCTGCATGCCGCCGACGCCCAGCGGCCCCCGACGGTCCGGCGCGATGGCACCAACACCGACCCGGTCCTCAGGGACCTGGCGCCCGGCGCCCGCACCACCTTCGACCTGCGGACCACCGTCGCCGACCTCGCGCTAGGCCCTCTGGGGGTCTACCCGCTGGACGTCGAGGCGGTGGGCAGCCTGCCGGAGGGCTTCGTGCGGGTCGGGCTCGCACCGACCTGGCTGCCGTGGTTCGCCGCGGAGCCGGTACGGCCCAGCCCGGTCGCGGTGGTGCTCCCGCTCATCGACACCCCCCGGCGCACCCCGGACGACGTCCAGTTCGACGACACCCTTGCGGCCACGCTGGCCCCGACCGGCCGGCTGGGGCGGGTGCTCACCGTCGCGCAGGCCGCGGGCACCGGTCAGTGCGACCCGCCCGCCCTGGCCGATGCGCCGACCACCCCGGTGACGCCACCCACGGCCCTGCAGGCTGCCCGGGCCGCAGCCAAGGCGGCGGCCACCCGAGCCGCCGAGCGCTGCGCCGCCGCACCAGTGACGCTCGCCGTCGACCCGGACCTGCTCGACACGATCTCCTCGATGACCCGCCCGTACCGGGTCCGCACGCAGGGGACGCGCACCGAGCCTGGCACCGGCACGGCGGCCGCCAAGGGCTGGCTGGCCGCGCTGCGGGCGGTGACCGCCGACACGCCCCCCCTCACGCTGCCCTTCGCCGATCCCGACATCAACGCGCTGACCCGCGGGGCGCCCGGTCTCAGCGACCTCGCGCAGGCCGTCTCGCTGGGCCGCGGGGTCGTCCGCGACGTCCTCGGGACGCCGCCGTTGGCGACCGTGGCGCTGCCCCCGGCCGGACCCGTAACCCCCGCCGCCGTCGATGCCCTCACCGCGGACGGGACCCGCGCCCTGGTGCTGTCCCCGAGCGCGTTCCCCGGCGGCGACCGGGTCGCCAACCCGAC
>JAYTHS010000176.1:0-1456 GCA_043732345.1 Frankiales bacterium
GGTTGTCCGGGATCTTGGCGGCGACGACGGACAGCTTGGCCTGCTGGGCGGGCAGGCCCTTGGCCTGGCTCTTCAGCAGCGCCAGCTGGGTCTGCAGCGACTGGTTCGTGGTCTGCTTCTCGGTGGCCTGAAGGGAGATGTCAGCGGCCTCGCTGCGCTTGGGCGAGATCAGCAGGAACCAGCCTGCCGCCAGCACCACGACGACACCGACGACGGTGAAGGCCACCCACTGCTTGAGCTTATCCATCATCGGCCTCCGGCCGGGTCGGTGTAGCGGCCCGAGAGGGCAGCGGGGGTCAACACGGCCGTGCTGGTGAAGGTGACGGCCTTGCGGGTGCCCAGCAGCCCTTCCGTCGAGGTCGAGAAGTAGGGGTTGGCGTAGGCCTTGAGCCCGGCGATGGACTCGAGCCACACGGCGACGTCGTCATGCGAGAATGCGGTTGCGCTGACGGTGAACGTCCCCACGCCGGTCGCGACCACGGGTGCACCTGCCACCACGGTGGCCGAGGCAGCGACTGGGGGTGTCGAGGTGTAGGCCAGGCTGGACAGCCAGACGTTGCTGGGCACGGTCAGGCTCAGGTCGTTGAGCAGCTGGGAGTACCGGATCTCGCCTCCCATCGCCGTGCGCAGCGTTGCCTGTGCCGCGGCAGCCCGGGCGTACGTCGCGGTGACGTCGGCGTACTTCGCGCTCTGCTGCTGCAGAGAGCTCGCCTGGCTGTTGGCGGCGTCGAGGTCGCCTCGGGCGCTGGCGACGCTGTGCGTGGCCGACAGGTAGAGCAGCCCGACGACACCGACGGCGGCGAGCACCGCTACCCCGAGCCCGGCCTGGATGCGCTGGAAGGTCGCGCGCTCGGCGATCTCCGGAGGCAGCAGGTTGACGCGCGGCAGCCGGACGGTCGTGGTGACCAGGCGGTCTTCCTGGGACAGGACACTCATGACGCAACTCCCATCGCGAGACCGACGGGCACCGTCACCATGGGTTCGACGTAGGCGAGCTGCTCGTCGGTGAGGCCGGTCTTGCCGAGCTTCAGCACGGACATGGGACGGGCCGCCAGCACCGGCATGCGGGTGGCTGCCGAGAGGCGCTCGGCAAGGTTGCCGAGGCGGGAACCGCCACCGGACAGGACGACCCGGCCGATGCGGGGGGCACCGGCCTGGGCCATGAAGTAGTCCAGGGAGCCCCGGACCTCTTCGACGAAGGCGCTGCCGGTGGCCTCGATGGCCCGGTTGACCGGGTGCGGCTCGGCCTGGCCGGGGATCAGCGCGAGGCCGGTGGTCTGCTTGGCCGACTCGGCCTGCTCGAAGGGCACCCCGAGCCGTTCCGCGACCGCGTCGGTGACGTCGGCACCGCCCATGAGCAGGATCCGGACGAAGCGCGGGACGCCGCCCTGGTGGACCACGATGTTGGTGACGTTGGCGCCGACGTCGACGAGGGCCTCAGCCTGCAGGCTGTCCA
>JAYTHS010000177.1:0-1450 GCA_043732345.1 Frankiales bacterium
GTGGCTGCCGACGCCGGCGACCTGGACGAGCAGGTACGCCAGCGCGAGGACGCCGAGGCACAGCGCAAGGCGGACGCCCGGGGTGCGGATCATCTGCCAGCGCAGCGCCAGTAGGGCCCGCAGCTGAAGCAGGGTGGTCACGTGATCAGGGCCCGGTAGCGGTCCCGCCCGCTGTCGCCGGTGAGCTCGCTGGCGGGGGCGGCCCCGACGACCCGTCCGCCGCGCAGGACGACGGCCTCCTCGCACGCCTCGACAGCCAGGTGCAGCAGGTGCGTGGAGACCAACACCGCCGTACCGGTCGCGCGCGCCTCACGGACGACCTCGAGGGTGGCGTCGACACCCAGCGGGTCGACGCCATCGAAGGGCTCGTCGAGCAGCAGCAGCCGGGGGCGGTGGAAGGCCGCCAGGACCACGGACAGCCGCCGCCCCATCCCGTGACTGAAGCCGGCGGTGACCCGGTCGGCCGCGGCGGTCAGGTCGAAGCACTCGAGCAGGTTGGACGCCCGCTCCTGCCAGTCGTCCATGCCCCGCAGCCGGGCGGCGAGCTGCAGGTGCTCCCACGGCGTCGCACGCGGGATCAGCCCCCCGACGTCCGGGCAGTAGCCGACCAAGGCCCTGACCCCGGCGGGATCGAGGGAGGCGTCGACGCCCTGGACCTGCACGGCGCCCGAGCTCGGTGGCAGCACGCCGGCGAGCACCCGCATGGTCGTGGACTTCCCGGCCCCGTTGCGGCCGACAAGGGCCACCGAGGCGCCAGCCGCGACCGAGAGGTCGAAGCCGGCGACGGCTCGCACGTCACCGAAGTCGACGACAAGGTCCTGGGCCAAGAGGACGGGTTCCACGAGTTCCTCTCGACAGCGAACGGGTTCGACCTGAAGCGGCTACGCCCTCGGGCTGCCGGAGTAGAGCCCCTCGACCTCGTCGGCGAACTCCGCCATGACGACCGAGCGCTTGAGCTTGAGTGAGGGGGTCATCTGCCCGGCCTCCTCGGTCCAGTCGACGGGCAGGATCGAGAACGTGCGGATCGCCTCCGCGCGGCTGACGGCCTTGTTGGCCTCGTCGACGGCATCTTGGACCGCGGCGCGCAGGGCCGGGTCGTCGACCAGCGTCGGCACGTTGGCGGCCGGTCTGCCCGCGGCTGCGAGCCAGGGTGCGAGGGCCTCGGCGTCGATCGTCACCAGCGCGGCGATGAAGGGCTTCTGGTCGCCGACGACGATGCACTGGCTCACCAGCGGGTGCGCCCGGAGCCGGTCCTCCAGCACCGCGGGGGCAACGTTCTTGCCGCCGGCGGTGACCAGGAGCTCCTTCTTGCGACCGGTGATCCGGACGAAGCCGTCGCTATCGATCTCACCGATGTCCCCGGAGTGGAACCACTCATCGACGATCGCCTCGTCGGTGGCGGTGGCGTTCTGCCAGTAGGCGCGGAAGACGTGGTCGCCGGACATGAGGA
>JAYTHS010000178.1:0-1449 GCA_043732345.1 Frankiales bacterium
CGCTGGGGCAGGGACTTCGACGTCCTGCTGACGCCGACCCTCGCGATCCTGCCCCCACCGGTCGGGACGCTGACCGCGATCCACGCCGCCCCCGAGGACCTCGACCTGACGGTCTTCTCGATGGCGCTGTTCAACGCGTTTTTCAACGTCACGGGACAGCCCGGGATCAGCCTGCCGATGCACGTCTCCGAGGGCGGACTGCCGGTTGGGGTGCAGCTCGTCGGTGGTCCGTGGCAGGAGGACCTGCTCGTCCGGCTTGCCTCGCAGCTCGAGCAGGCCCACCCCTGGGTGGACCGTCGCCCGACGCTGTGACCCCGGGTCAGGGGACGACGGTGAAGGAGTCCAGGTAGACGTTGCTGCCCGCGCTCGCCGCCCGGTGCGTCCCGCGCACCACCAGCCGCACGGTGTGGCTGCCCGGGCGGACGAAGCGCGCCACAACGAGCTGCTTGCGCACCAGCCGGGTCGGTTCGTAGAGGTCGTACCCGGTCCGCACCCCGTCCACGTAGACGTCGAGCCAGCCCGCCGTCGGGCTGGTGAGCACGCCGACCGTGAAGGTGCGCCCGGTACGCCGGAACGTCGCCGCCGACCCGCGGGTCCCGGATCGCAGGTGCGAACCGAGGTAGTCCGAGGCCAGGGTGCTGCGCTGCCACCGGCCCGTCGCGATCAGGCTGCGGTCGTCGTTGGGCACGGTCAGCAACAGCTGCACCGTCAACCCGACGTTGCCCGCCGCATCCCTCGCGCGCACCGTCGTCAGGTACGTCCCACCGGGAACGAGCCGAGCCGTCGTACGCAGGGTCCCGACCGTGCCGGTCGCCGTGTAATCGGCGGTGGTGCCACGCCGGGCCACCACGACGTCGTATGACTGGACGGGGCTCGTGGCGTCGGTCGCCGACCACCGGGCGCGGGTCCAGGTGTCCCTGCCGGTCACCAGCCCGAAGGTCACGCGTGCCACCGGGCCGACGCTGTCGTAGGTGACGACCTCCCGCGCCACGTGGCACGTCCCGGCGTTGTCGAGGGTGTCCAGGGACAGGGTGTGCCGGCCCTGGGCCGGACTGCCGGAGGCCGTGGCGGCCAGCGTTGCCTGCGTCGGACGACCGCCCGCGGTCAGCCCGGTGCAGTCGGCGTACGCCGGGCCCTCGCCGACCCGGAAGGCCGTCACGCTGGTCCCAACCGGCACGGCGACCGTGACCGGCATGGTCCTCGTCCGGGTGTAGTCGGCCACCTCGAGGTACGGCGACCCTGCCAGCAGCGGGCCGACGCGGGACCACCGCGGGACCCCTAGACCGGTGACCTGGTCGTAGCCCCGGCCCGCGTTGACGACGTGGTTGGTGCCGGTGGTGATGTCCCGGAACGCCGACGGGTGGGCGTACAGCTCCGGCAGGACGTTGCCGAAGCCGACCGTGGGACGGGACGTCGCCGACAGCGCGGCCGCGGTGAAGCCGGCCCAGG
>JAYTHS010000179.1:0-1447 GCA_043732345.1 Frankiales bacterium
ACTGGCGGCCGGAGCGTCGGTGACCTACTCGGTGCTCCTGTCGAGAAGCGGCTTGTTCGGGGTCGGCCTGGTGGTGGGCTCGGTAACACCGCTGCGCGACGATCCCACCCCGCTGGACAACACCAGCGCCCGGCTGGTGCTCCTCCAGTAGACGAGGGCCACGGGCTGAACCCGGGACGGTCCCGACCTGCAACCCCAGGTCGGGACCGTCCCGGGTCTCAGACCCGCACGCGCTCCAACAGCGACGCCGCCGACACCGACCCCGGTGCGCGCCCCGCCACCGCGGCTCGGTTCGCCTCGTGCTGCAGCAGTGCGTTGACCGGGGTGGGCACGCCGTGCAGCCGTCCGAGCAGAACCACCTCGCCGTTGAGCAGGTCGGCCTCGATGCTCCCGGTGCCCCGGGCCAGGCTCTGCCACGACGAGCTACCCGCGCGGGCGCGCCCGGCGACGGACAGCGGCTGCACCCGAGCGCCCCGGTGGTCAGCCCAGGCGTCGTCGTCGACGACGGAGAGCCCTGCCGCGGCGAAGCAGGCCACCCCCTCGGCGCGGGCCATCGCCTCGAGCTCGCGGGCGTCCTCGTCGATCTCGCGTCCGCTCAGCGCATCCACGGCGTTGCCGAGGTTGCGCAACAGCTTGGCGCGCTTCCAGGCCATCACGTCCTCACGCGGGGTGGTCGTCACGCCGACGGCGGTGAGGTCAGCCGCCACCTGCTCGACAAGGCTGTCAACGCCGCGGGGGTAGCGACCCAGCTCGAACAGCCCGGTCAACGGGCCCCCCTCGGCCGACACCCGGCCGGGCTCGAGGTGGGTGGCGGGCAGCACCACGCACGCGCCGAGCACAGTCGCGAAGCGGCGCAGCGCCGTTCGCTCGTTCTCCACTCCGTTCTGCACGCAGGCGACCGGCAGCGAGGCCCCCGCCGTGGTCGCCCCCACCGGCCGGGCGGCGAGGTCCGCGAGCAGGTCTGCGCTGTGCTGGCCCTTGGTGCACAGCAGCAGGACGTCGTCGGGGTGCAGCTCGAGGGCAGCGACGCTCTCCGTAACCTCCAGCGGGACGCGCACCGTGCGGGTGGGCAGGGCCAGCTCGATGCCGTCGGCCCGGATCACCGCCGCGTGCTCGCCCCGGGCCAGCACCAGCACCGGCCGGCCCTGCTCGGCGAGCAGGGCGGCCAACGTCCCCCCGACCGCCCCGGCCCCGATCACGACGTAGCGCACGGCCCCATGGTGCCAGGCGGGTTCGGGCCCTGGGCGAGCCGTGCTCAGTACTCCATCGCGAGCCGCGCGCCGAACCCGATCAGGACGACCCCGGTGAACCGGTCCATCCGGCGGCGGACCCGGTCGTTGGCCAGCCACGTGCTGATCCGCCCGACGAGCAGCAGCATGACGGCGAAGTACAGCGCGGTCTCGATCACGAACACCGCCCCCAGCAGCAGCGACACGTGGCCCACCGA
>JAYTHS010000180.1:0-1444 GCA_043732345.1 Frankiales bacterium
TCCGGGTGCAATCGCGAAGCCCGCCATGGGTCACGGGCATATCTCGCTCGTTACGACGTATCGCGACGAAATCGTCCGCGAACTGATCGCCTCAGCAAAGCAACGCGCCTAAAGCGGTTTCCCGAGTTTCGTCAGCAGTGCCGCGAGTTCTGCTGGGCGTTCCACGGGAATGTTGTGCCCCGCGAGCTTGAACGTCACGAGTATCGCGCCCGGAATCGCGCTCACGACTTCGCGACGTAAGCGTGCCACAGGTGCGAGCGTATCGCGATCGCCTGCGCCGCCTCGTCGGCATCCGGGTGGAGCGCGACACCTGCACGGCATTCATCTTGTCCGGCAGCTTCGCCGGGCTGGCAGGCGTGCTGCTGCTGGCCCGCAGCGGCGCCGGCAACCCTGGCGTCGGCCAGAGCTTCACCCTGACCGCCATCGCCGCCGCCTTCCTGGGCGCTGCGTCGTTCAAGCTCGGCCGGCTCAACGTCCCCGGCACGCTGGTCGCGATCTTCTTCCTCGCCGTCAACATCACCGGCCTGACCTTCGCCGGCGTCTCGAACTGGATCAGCGAGGTCTTCACCGGCCTGTCCCTGGTCCTGGCCGTGGCCTTCGCCACGGTCCTGTCCCGCCCTCGCAAGCACAAGGCCACCAGTGCCTGACCGCTCGATATCCCACCGTCACACGTCCCCCGCTCGAAACCGTCGTCAGTCTCTCCGAAGGACCACCTCCATGAGCTCCTGCACTCCCCTGTCGGTACGCACCGGCGCGCTCGTCGTCGTCTTCGGGCTGGGCCTAGCGAGCGCCGCCCCCGTCTGGGCCGCTGACATCGCCCCGACGACGGTTCGGGCCGTGATTGGCGCGGACGGCAAGGTCGTGTCCGTGTCGCGCACCGGGGGCGTCGCCGCTCCTGCCGCTGACGCGCTGCCGATCACGATGGCGATCACCGGGTCCCAGGCAGGTGGCGTGCGCACCACGAACTATCACGTCGAGAACACCACCTCCAAGACCGAGGACCTGCAGATCACGCAGCCTGACGGCTCCGTCAAGACCGTCCAGCAGACCGTTCAGACCCCGTACGTCGCCCAGCTGCACGTCTCCGTCCCCGCCTCCCTCACCGACGTCATCGCCCCCGGGGCTGAGGTCGTCGCCGACGCCGACGGCAGCCACGAGCTGACCTGGTCGATGGTGCTGTTCTCCCCGGTGGGCTCGCCCATCAGCGAGGTCTCCTTCACCTCCAAGGGTTCCGGCGCCCCGACCGCCCGCCTCGACTCCGTCGCCGTCTCCCCCAACGGGACCGCCGGCCTCGGCGCGACCGGCCAGGCCGCGAACGCCGCCGTCGCCGGCAACGGCACGCTCGGTGCGCTGACCGCCGGTGCCAACGACGGTCTGACCAAGCTGGCCGCCGGTGTCGGCCAGATCGTGGCGGGCCTCGAGGCCGTCCAGACCGGCGCGGGCC
>JAYTHS010000181.1:0-1444 GCA_043732345.1 Frankiales bacterium
GACCGTGACCTGGCCCGGGCCCGGGACGAGCTGCGACAGGCCGAGCTGGAGCGGGCCCAGGCGCAGCGCGAGCAGCAGGCCGCCCAGCAGCTGGCCGACGAGGTGGTGGCGGCGATGGTGCGTACCGAGCAGGCCCACGCCCAGGTCGAGCAGGACCGCATCGCGGCCGGTGCCCTGCAGGCCGCGGCGGAGCAGACGCGGGGCGCCGCCGAGCGGGTGCGGGCCCAGGCCGAGCAGGCCGCAGCCGACGTCGAGCGGCTCCGGGCGCAGGTCGAGGCGGAGCGGCTCGAGGCCCGGCGGGTGCAGGCCGAGGCGGAGCAGCAGCGGGCCGCCCTGGCCGCTGCCGACGCCGAGCTCGCAACCCGCCGCGAGCAGCTGCAGGCCGACCTCGACCTCGAGCGGGCCGAGGTGCTCGAGCGGGTCGCGGCGCTCACCCGCGACCAGGCCAAGGCCGAGCTCAAGGCGGCGGTCGAGCAGCAGGCCAAGCGCGAGGCCGCCCTCACCGTGCGGCAGATCGAGGCCGAGGCCAAGGAGAACGGCGAGGCCCTGGCCCGGCAGATCGTCGTCGACGCGGTGCAGCGGGTCGCAAGCGACCAGACGGCCGAGTCCGTCGTGAGCGTCCTGGCACTGCCGAGCGATGACATGAAGGGCCGCATCATCGGCCGCGAGGGGCGCAACATCCGCTCGTTCGAGCAGGTCACCGGCGTCAACGTCGTCATCGACGACACCCCCGACTCGGTGCTGCTGTCGTGCTTCGACCCCGTACGCCGGGAGGTCGGCCGGCGGACCCTGTGCGCGCTGGTCGCGGACGGGCGCATCCACCCGCTGCGCATCGAGGAGCTCTACGAACGCTCCAAGGCCGAGGTCGAGGCCGGCATGCAACGGGCCGGCGAGGACGCCCTTGTGGAGGTCGGCCTGACCGACGTCCACCCCGACCTGGTGACGCTGCTCGGGCGGCTGCGCTACCGCACGTCGTACGGCCAGAACGTGCTGGCGCACCTGGTCGAGACCGCCCACATCGCCAGCCACATGGCCAGCGAGCTGGGCGTGGACCCGAGCCTGGTCAAGCGGGGCGCGTTCTTCCACGACGTCGGCAAGGCCCTGACCCACGAGGTCGAGGGCAGCCACGCGGCGCTCGGGGCCGACCTCGCCCGGCGGTACGGCGAGCGCGAGGAGGTCGTCCACGCCATCGCCGCGCACCACGGGGAGGTCGCCCCCGAGACCGTCGAGGCGGTCCTCACCCAGGCCAGCGACAGCTGCTCCGGCGGACGGCCGGGGGCCCGGCGGGACTCGCTCGAGGCGTACGTCAAGCGGCTGGACCGGATCGAGGAGATCGCCTCGTCGAAGCGGGGTGTGGAGCGGGTCTTCGCGATGCAGGCCGGCCGCGAGGTCCGGGTGATGGTCCAGCCGGACGAGATAGATGACCTCGAGGCGCTGGTGCTGG
>JAYTHS010000182.1:0-5103 GCA_043732345.1 Frankiales bacterium
TTCGCCGAGGCCATCGGGGAGACCTCGTCGGCGTGCCTGGACCCGTCGGCGGCGCGGGCGCTGGGCCACCCCGACGTCATCGCCCCGCCGACGTTCCTCACCGTGCTGAGCTTCCGCTTCCGCGCCGAGAGCCCGATCGCCGACCCGGCCCTGGGCCTGGACTACCGGCTCGTCGTGCACGGCGAGCAGCGCTTCACCCACCACCGGCCCGTCCACGCCGGTGACGTGCTCACCAGCGTCAGCACCGTCACCGAGATCAAGGACGCCGGCCGCAACGAGCTCATGACCGTCACCACCGAGGTGTCCGATGCGGCGGGCGAGCCTGTCGCGACGATCGCCTCCACCCTCGTCAGCCGTGGCACCGCCGCCGTGAAGGAGCCCTGACACCGTGCCCACGAACCCCCTGTCGTACGACGAGGTCGAGGTCGGTACCGAGCTCCCCACGCTGAGCAGCACCATCACCCGGGCCGACCTGGTCGCCTACTGCGGGGCGTCCGGCGACCACAACGTCATCCACTGGAACCAGCGGATCGCCCAGTCGGTCGGCCTGCCTGACGTCATCAGCCACGGGATGCTCACGATGGCCCGCGCCGGACGCGTCGTCAGCGACTGGACCGGCGACCCCGGGTCGGTCGTCAGCCTAGGGGTGCGCTTCAGTCGGCCCGTCGTGGTGCCCGACGACGACACCGGCGCGTCCCTCGAGGTGAGCGGGTCGGTCACCGACAAGCTCGACGACCGGCGGGTGGCCGTTGCCCTCACCGCGACGGTCGGTGGCGAGAAGGTCCTCATGCAGGCCCGGGCGGTCGTCCAGCTCCGGTGATGCTTGCCCTGCGCAAGGCCAGCACGTAGACACGGGGACCCACACCCCAGGAGGCCCCTTGTCCGGCAGCACCGTGTCCCTCGGCCGTCGCGGGGAGGAGCTGCTCGAGCGCTTCGCCGACGCCGACAGCCTGTTCTTCGAAGGCCGGTGGCACCGCTCTCACGACCTGGCCGGGCGGGCCCGTCGCGCCGCCAACGGGTTCAGTGAGCTGGGCGTGCGGCCCGGCGACCGGGTGGTCGTCGTCATGGCCAACTGCCCGGAGGTCGGGCTGACCTACTCGGCGCTGTGGCGGGCCGGGGCGGTGCCGACGCCGGCGCTGTTCCTGCTCACCGAGCAGGAGCTGCGGCACGTCGTCCAGGACTCCGGCGCGGTGGCGTGCGTGACGACCCTGGAGTTCCTGCCCAAGGTGCAGGCGGCCGCCGGGGGGCTGCCCGTCGTGGTGGTCGGGGGCGAGGGCGGCGTCAGCTGGGAGCAGCTCGAGTCCGGCGACGAGCTCGCGCTGGTGGACCGGGACGGCGAGGACCTCGCGGCGCTGCTCTACACCGGGGGCACGACCGGCCGGTCCAAGGGCGTGGCCCTGACGCACGCCTCCCTGGACGCCGCCGGCCGGGCGGCCAGCGACGCCGGGTTCGCCCCGGGGCGGAACCGGATGCTGCTGCCGCTGCCCCTGGCCCACGCGTACGGGCTGCTCGTCACGGTCGCCGGGCTGCACGCCCGTGAGCCCGGCAGTGCGGTCCTCATGCGGTGGTTCGACCCGGCCGGCTGGGTCGACCTGGCGCAGACCCACCGCCCCCAGACCAGCGCGCTGGTGCCGTCGATGATCCAGATGCTGCTCTCGCAGCCGCTCGAGGACACCGACCTGACGAGCCTGGAGCGGGTCAGCAGCGGCGCAGCCCCGCTGGCCATGGACGTGCTCGAGGAGTTTGAGCGCCGGGTGCCCGGGTGCGAGATCCGAGAGGGCTACGGCTGCACCGAGACCAGTGCGCTGATCAGCACTCAGCCGAACGAAGAGCGCCGGATCGGCTCGGTCGGCAAGCCCGTCCCGGGGGTGGAGGTCCGCATCGACGGGGCCGAGGAGCCCGGCCAGGACGGCGAGATCTGCGTCCGCGGTCCCGTGCTCATGCAGGGCTACTGGCAGAGCCCGGACTCCACCGCCGAGGCCGTCCGCGACGGTTGGCTGCACACCGGCGACGTCGGGCACCTCGACGCGCAGGGCTGGCTCTACGTCGTCGACCGCATCAAGGACCTCATCATCCGGGGCGGCTTCAACGTCTACCCGCGCGACGTCGAGGACGTCATGCTCGCCCACCCGAGCGTCGTCGCGAGCGCCGTGGTCGGTCGGCCCGACCCCAAGCTCGGCGAGGAGGTCGTCGCCTTCGTGCAGCTCGCCCCGGGCTCCACCGTCACGCCTGCCGAGCTCATCGACTACTCCCGCGAGCACCTCGGCGCCTACAAGTACCCCCGCGAGGTCCGCATCGTCGTGGCCATCCCTCTGACGAGCGTGCTCAAGACCGACCGCAAGAAGCTGCGGGCTACCCTCCTAGCCTGAGGGCATGACGACACCGGAGACCGTCCAGCAGCTCGCCGACGCCCGCGCCACCGCGCGCGCCGAGAAGGACTTTGCGGCCTCCGATCGGCTCCGCGAGCAGATCGCGGCGCTCGGCTGGGGCGTGCGCGACACCGCCGACGGCCAGGTGCTGGCCGAGCTCCCGCCGTACGCCGTCCTGACCAGCGTCGCGGACCTGACCGACAACAGCGGGCAGCCTGACGCCCGGCGGTGCACGGTCGCGCTGCTCGTCGAGGGCTGGCCCGACGACGTGCGAGCCTGCGTCCAGGCACTGCTCGAGCACGCTCCCGACGACGTCGAGGTCGTGCTGCTGGAGAACGGCCCGACCGACGCCGGTGGCGTCGTCCACGAGCTCGCCGCGCATCCTCGCGTGACCGAGCTGCATGTCGAGCGGGTCGCCGGCTGGTCCCAGGCCCGGCAGGCCCTGGCGCTTGCCGACGTCGCGGCCGTCCACGTGTTGATGGACCTGAGCACCGTGCTGGAGGGCGACGGGATCGGGCCGCTGCTGGCGGCCCTGGAAGACCCGACGGTCGTGGGCGCCGGGTGGCGCGGCGTCGACGTCGAGGACGGCTGGCTGGGCTTTGCCGACGCAGGTCCCGGCGACGTCGAGGCGCTGCTGGGCTACCTGTTCGCCGTACGACGCTCCGCCGTGCTGGCCGTGCCGCTGCCCCCGAAGGCGCGCTTCTACCGCAACGCCGACATGGAGTGGAGCTACCTCCTGCGCGAGGCCGGGCTCGGCCGGCTGGTCGCGGTCGACGTCCCCGTGCGGCAGGACCGGCACCGCGGCTACCACGACACCGAGGCCGGCTACCGAGACAAGGAGAGCAAGAAGACCTACGACCGGTTCCTGCAGCACTTCCGCGGACGCGAGGACCTGCGCCTGCACCGGTGACGCTCACGGCGCTCACGGCGCTCACGGCGCTCCCGGCGCTCCCGGTGCGCACGGTGACGCCGATGGAGGGCCTCTCCCAGACCTCCCGCCTCATGGCTGCCGGCTACGCGGCGGCCCAGCTCGCCCTCGCCGAGCTGTCGGTCCGTCACAGGTCCTGAGGCCGCCGGGCCGGGCGGCGTGACATCCGGTTCGGGGAAGGGCACGATCGCCCTGGCCGTGGCCTGCACGGCCCTGCGAGGAGCCTGATGACCCTGACTTCCCCTGTCCTGCCCGACCACGTCCGGGTCGCCGTCATCGGCAGTGGTTTCGCCGGGCTCGGCACCGCCGTACGGCTCATGCAGGAGGGCATCGAGGACTTCGTCCTGCTGGAGCGGGCGGACGGCCTCGGCGGGACCTGGCGTGACAACACCTACCCCGGCTGCGCCTGCGACGTACCCAGCCACCTGTACTCGTTCTCCTTCGCACCCAACCCGGACTGGTCCCACGTCTTCAGCCGCCAGCCGGAGATCCGCGCCTACCTCGAGCGCACCGCCCGCGACTTCGGGGTCCTGCCCCACCTGCACACCGGCACCGACGTGCTGGCCGCCGACTGGGACGACGCCGCCCAGCACTGGCGGCTGCGGACCTCCCGGGGCGACCTGACCGCCGACGTCGTCGTGTCCGGCTGCGGCGGGCTCGTCGAGCCGCGGCTCCCCGACGTCCCGGGGCTCGGGGACTTCGAGGGCGTGGCCTTCCACTCGGCCCGCTGGGACCACACCTGCGACCTGACCGGCAAGCGGGTCGGCGTCGTCGGCACCGGGGCCTCGGCGATCCAGTTCGTCCCGGAGATCCGTCAGGCAGCCGCCCACACGATGGTGTTCCAGCGCACTGCGCCCTGGGTGGTGCCGCGCCGTGACCGCGCCCTGAGCCGGGTGGAGCGGGCAGCTTTCACGCGGTTCCCGGCCGTCCAGAAGGCGGCCCGGGGCGGCATCTACGCCCTGCGGGAGCTCAACCTGCTGGCCTTCACCGGCAAGGGCCGGATGCGCGCTGCGGGCGAGCGCGAGGCCCTCAAGCACCTGGCCCGGCAGGTGCCCGACCCGGCCCTGCGCGAGGTGCTGACCCCCGACTACCAGATGGGCTGCAAGCGGGTCCTGATCAGCAACGACTACTTCCCTGCCGTCGCCTCGCCGGACGTCACCGTCGTGCCGCACGGTGTCCGTGAGGTCCGGGCCCACAGCGTCATCACTGCCGACGGCAGCGAGCACGAGGTCGACGTGCTCATCTTCGGCACCGGCTTCGCCGTCATGGACATCCCGGTGGCCCGCCGCATCACCGGGCGCACGGGCCAGACGCTCACCGACCACTGGGCCGGCCGTCCCAGTGCCCACCGCGGTACGACGGTCGCCGGCTTTCCCAACCTGTTCCTGCTGCTGGGACCCAACACCGCGCTTGGCCACAGCTCGGTCGTCCTCATGATCGAGGCCCAGATCGCCTACGTGATGGGCGCCCTGCGCGAGATGGGCCGGGAGGGCGCGAGCTCCGTGGAGGTCCGGGAGCACGCCCAGACGGCCTATAACGTCGACCTGCAGCGCCAGCTCGAGACGACCGTGTGGCACCGGGGTGGCTGCAAGGCGTGGTACACCGACGCCGACGGCCACAACTTCACGCTCTGGCCGACGCACACCTTCACCTTCCGCTCGCAGACCCGGCGCTTCGACGCGGAGGCCTACGAGCTCCGCCTCGCCACCACCCCCGCCCTGGAGCCCGTGTGAAGACCCCCGTCCTGCTCGCCGCCGCAGCCCTCGGTGCCGGCCTCGTCGCCCGGCGGCGCCGGTCCGGCGCCGC
>JAYTHS010000183.1:0-1440 GCA_043732345.1 Frankiales bacterium
GTGGCCCGGGCGAGCTCCCCCAGCACGTCCTGGGTCCGGGTCTGGTCCACCCGGCCCTGCTCGGTGAGCGCCTCGACCTGGGCCCGGACGACGGCGATGTCCTCGGTCGAGGTGGCAAGGCCGTCCACCAGCGTGTGCCGGGCCTGCTCGCTGCGCTGCCGGACCACCTCGGCGAGCTGTTCGGCGAGGGCGTCGAGCCGGGTCTCGGTGACGTCACGCAGCCGGGCCACGACCTGGTCGACCTGCCGGGCCGCCGTGGTCGACAGGCCGGCCTCGACAGCCGCAACACTGGCCGCGGTCGTGCGCAGCAGCTCGCGGGTCGTCTGCACCCCGTCCCGGGAGACGGCCTCGAGGCTCTCCGCCGTGGCGTCGAGGGCGTCCTCGAGGGTCGCCAGCCGGGACTCCAGCGACGTCCGCGCCTCATCCAGCCCGGCCTGGGCCGCAGTCGCCGCAACCGTGTCACGCTCCTGGGCCGCCTGCAGGGCCTGCCGTACCTCCGCCGCGACCACCTCGACGCGGGCAGCGACGATCTCACCGACTCCTGCGGCGAACTCGTCCAGGCGGTTGCCGGTGCGGACAGGGACGAGCTCGAGGGCCTCGCGGACCTCGCGGGACAGCGCCGGCAGGTCGGTCCTGACCTCGTCGACGTGGCTACCGACCACCTCGACGCGCTGTCTCAGCTCCGCGACCCGGCGGGCCAGAGTGCCTGTCTCGGTGCGACTTGCGGCCGCGGAGCCGGTCAGCCGGCCGGAGAGTCCGTCGAGGTCGGTACGCACTGACCCGAGCTCTCCGCGGAACTCACCGAGGTCCCCGCGCAGGGCGGCGACCTCCGAGCGGACAGCCGCCAGCACGGCGACGAGGTCGCCGGTCGAATCGTTCTCCGCCTCGTCGACGGCCAGGGCCGCGAGCTGCTCGATGCGGCGCGACAGGACGTTCGGCTCCACGGTGCCTCCACAGTCGCTGCCCCCTGACAGGTGCCGGGAGCGTAACGGCGAGATCACCCTCCCCGCCGGTCCCGCGCCGGGCGGCCAGGACCCCGTGGCTGAAAGGATGGGAGCCATGCGCATCACAGCCCTGGCGGGCGGCATCGGCGGGGCCCGCTTCCTGCAGGGACTCCGGCACGCCGTCCCCGACGCCGAGACCACCGTCGTCGTCAACACGGGCGACGACCTGACGATGTATGGCCTGCGGATCTGCCCGGACCTCGACACGGTCATGTACACCCTCGGCGGCGGCATCGACGAGGTCCGCGGCTGGGGCCGGCAGGACGAGACGTGGCACGCCAAGGACGAGCTCGCGGCGTACGACGTGCCGACCGCGTGGTTCGGTCTGGGCGACCGGGACCTCGCGACGCACCTGGTGCGCCGGCAGATGCTCGACGCCGGGTTCCCCCTGTCCGCGGTGACTGAGGCGCTGTGCCAGCGGTGGCTGCCAGGAGCC
>JAYTHS010000184.1:0-1437 GCA_043732345.1 Frankiales bacterium
CGCAAGGCACCGCGTCACGGGGGTCGTCTTCGAGATCACGGCCGCCACTGCGCCGGCAGTCACCGGAACGACGGTGACCGTCCGCATCGCCTACAGCTCGCCGGCCGGCCACCGCTACGACCGCGTCGGCACGCAGGTCGCACGCACCCCCGCGCAGCCGGCGGCCGCGGAGCTCCTGGGGCTGGCCCGCGAGCGCGGCACCTGGATGGTGGCCAGCGCCAGCCTGCACTGACCGTCCCGACGTACCGGCCGATCGGGTGATCAGGTGATCAGGCGTCGTACCGACATTCTGATCATGATGTTGCAGACCGCCTCGCCTCAACGACGTGGGCAGTGGCCCGCGTGTCCCGTCTGCCCCCACCTGTACGCCGACCCCGCCGCCGCCGGGCCGGCCACCGACCCCGCGAGCCACCGGTGCGACTGGACCCCCAGCTACACCCGCGGCGTCATGTCGGGGCTGCGTACCGGGGCGCTGGACCACCGGCTCGCCCAGCTCAGCGAGGCCCAGCTGGCCTCGTGGCCGCTGCTCGTCCAGCTGCGCCGGGAGCGCCTCTGCTCGTCCTGACCCTGGACGCTGCCGCCGGCGGAAGCACGACCTTGTTGCGTCCGCTGCTGCGGACACGCTTGCGCGGGGGTCGAGCGGACGTAGCTGGGCTGCGCTGAGCGACCCGCATTCCGGAAACTGTCGGACCCGCGTGGCACGGTCCCGGCTGTGGATACGCAGGGACTCGAGGGGGCTATCCGTCGGCACCCGGCCGGACGTCGGCGGCTGGACCGCGCCCCCGACGCGCCGCGACACGCCGACGCCCCGAGGCGACTCACGCTCGTGACCTGCGGCGACGTAACGACGCGCCCAGGACGGGCTCCAGACCGCTTGCCACGAGACCTGGGTGGCCCTACGGTCTGCGACACAACATCTAGTACTTACAACGGTGTAGTTCTCCACATGCTGTGGATGACGCGCCCCACAGGCTGTGGACAGGAGACGATCGTGCGCTGCCCCTACTGCCGCTTCGCGGACACCCGTGTCGTCGACAGCCGGGACGCCAGCGAGGGCGACGCGATCCGGCGCCGCCGCTCCTGCCCGGAGTGCAGCCGTCGCTTCACCACCGTCGAGGAGGTCAGCCTCGCCGTCGTCAAGCGCTGCGGCGTGACCGAGCCCTTCAGCCGCGGCAAAGTCATCAGCGGGGTCCGCAAGGCCTGCCAGGGCCGGCCTGTGGACGAGGACGCCCTCGCCCTGCTCGCCCAGCGGGTCGAGGAGACCATCCGGGAGGGCGGCGCCGCCGAGGTGCCCGCCCACGAGGTCGGCCTGGCGATCCTGGAACCCCTGCGCGGCCTCGACGAGGTGGCCTACCTGCGCTTCGCCAGTGTTTACCGGTCCTTCGAGTCCCTGGCCGACTTCGAGGCCGAGATCACCACTCTGCGGACCCTCTCGAC
>JAYTHS010000185.1:0-1436 GCA_043732345.1 Frankiales bacterium
GCGGCCGGGCTGAACGCGGAGACCAGGGCGACGACGCCGAAGCCGCCGACCGCACCGATCAGCGGCAGCATGAACAACGGGTTGGTCACGGCTTCTGCCCTCCCACGAGGAAGCGGGGTGCCTTGGTGCCCAGCGCTAGGCGTCGCATCCGCAACAACAGCAGGGCGGCCACGAGGAGGATGACCAGCAGCACGAGCTGCCCGGTGAGGCCGGAGTAGGCGGCGGAGAGGACGGGGACGAAGCTGCCGCCACCGATGGCCACCCCGAGCAGGATCAGCAGCGTCTTCATCTCCTGGCGGGGTTCGGCCCGCTCGGACTCCACCTCATCGCGGGAGCGGACCTCGCGTCCGATGGTGGCTGCGAGGCGCCGCAGCACGTCGACCACGCCCTGGCCCTGACGGTCCAGGGCCAGCATGAGGGCGGCGGCGACGTCGTCACCGGTGGCGTCGTCGAGGTCGTCGGCGAAGGCTTGCAAGGCGGCGGTGTAGCCCCACTCCATGCTGGCCATGCGCATGGCCAGGGCCGCTACCTCGGGGCGGATCTCCTGCGGGGCGCTCAACGCGGACTCGCGGATGGTCTGCACCAGCCCGGTGGCGCCCGAACCGGCGAGCCGGTCGGCCATGCTGCGGCACCACTTTTCCAGCGCCTCGAGGCGGTCGATCTGCCGGTTGGCCACGACGTTGGTCCCGAGCAGCCACGGCACGGCCACGACCGCCACGGCGGCGCCAGCGCCCACCACGGCCCACCCGGTGAACGCCCATACCCCCGTCAGCACGACGAGCGCGGCGATCGCCCGCTGCCGGGTCGGGCGCAGCCCGGCCTGTCCGACGCCGGGCTGGGCGAGCATTCGGTCGACGCGCCGGGAGATCCGGCCACCGAAAACCTCGGGATTGGTTCCCCATCCGTTCCACAGGGCGACGACGGCCAGCGCTGCGGCCGCGAACAGGCCGCCGCCGACGGCGAGGACCAGAAGGCGCACGGTGTTGCTCATCCGACCTGCCCCAGGTCCAGCTCGTCGACCCACCCGTCACCGTCGTACATCGTGGTCAGGTCGAAGCCGATGCGGTCGAAGGGCAACCGGTTCTGCACACCGCCCTCGGCCGAGCGCACCCCGCGGGGGTCCAGCCTGCCCTTCGCCGGCTCGAAGATCATGTTCATGTCGACGGTGCGTCCGTCGTGCGAAATCCCGGTCACCTCGGCGATGTGGGAGCAGAAGCGGGCAGAGCCGCCACCGATGTGGGAGTGGTCGAAGTGCTCGAGCTGGACGATGTAGTTGATGCCATCTGCAGCCATCGACGTCATGTACTCCGTGCCCATCTGCGGGGCCGCCTTCATCGCCGCGTGCACCAGCCGGCTCACCGCCCGCCGCGGGTCGGTGGCGTGCAGGGTGGCCATCGACCCGGGCAGGCCGGCGTTGGCCCCCTCGAGGAACGCGT
>JAYTHS010000186.1:0-1436 GCA_043732345.1 Frankiales bacterium
TGCGACACGATCGCGACCCCGTTGGTCAGGTCCAAAGTCTCCCCCCGGCGCTGCCCTGCCCGCGCACCGGGTTGGCGCACCGACCCCCGTTGCGGAGCCCGTGGTCGTCCCATCCCTCGCCAACAGAACTCATCATATGTAGAGTTCACCGCATGATGAGTTATGCGGTCGAGGCGCTCGGGCTACGGGTGCGCCGCGGTGGCGGGGACGTGCTGCACGGCCTGGACTTCACGGTCTCGAGAGGGAGCGTAACCGGTCTGCTTGGGCCCAGCGGTGGCGGCAAGACCACCCTGATGCGGGCCGTCGTCGGGGTCCAGAAAGGTGTCCGCGGGCATTTGACCGTGCTCGGAGAGCCGGCCGGGTCGCCGTCGTTGCGGGCCCGCATCGGCTACGTAACGCAGAGCCCTGCGGTGTACGCAGACCTCAGTGTGCGAGCCAACCTCGACTACTTCGCCGCGCTCCTCGACGCCGGCGCACGAGTGCAGAGCGTCCTTCGCGCCGTCGCCCTCGACGACGCTGCCTCCCAGGTGGTCGGTTCGCTGTCCGGCGGCCAGCGAGCCCGCGTCTCGCTGGCCGCCGCGTTGCTCGGCCGCCCCGACCTTCTGGTGTTGGACGAGCCCACCGTCGGACTCGACCCTGTGCTGCGCCGCGACCTGTGGGCGATCTTCGGCGATCTCGCCGCGAGCGGGACAACGCTATTGGTAAGCAGCCACGTCATGGACGAAGCCGTTCGCTGCGACCGTCTCCTTCTGTTACGCGACGGGCGACTTGTCGCCGACGACACCCTGAGCGGGCTCCTGATGCGGACCGAGACGTCCGACGCCGAGTCCGCCTTCCTCGCCCTGGCCGAGGGAGCCTGCTCGTGAGTGCCCGCGCCACGCTCGCCACCGCTCGCCGGGTAGGCCTGCAATTGCGCGGCGACCGCCGGACCGTCGCGTTGCTGTTCGTCGTCCCGGTCGTCCTGCTGGTCCTGTTGCGCTACGTCTTCGACAAGGCGCCAGCCACGTTCGACCGGATCGGCGGCCCGATGCTTGCCCTGTTCCCGTTCACAACCATGTTTCTCGTGACGTCCGTGGCAATGCTCCGTGAGCGGACCTCCGGCACTCTTGAGCGTCTGCTGTCTATGCCGATTGTCAAGGGCGATCTCCTGACCGGGTACGCCCTGGCCTTCGGCATCGTGGCCGTCGTCCAGACCGGACTGGCCTCTGCGCTCGCGCTCGGGCCGCTCGGACTCGACGTTACGGGTTCCACAACCCTCGTCGTCCTGCTCGCGGTGCTCGATGCCCTGCTCGGCACCACGCTCGGCCTGCTGCTGTCCGCCTTCGCGCGCACAGAGTTCCAGGCCGTGCAGTTCCTGCCCGCGGTGGTGCTTCCCCAGGTGCTGCTGTGCGGACTGTTCGCTCCACGCGACGCTATGGCCGTGCCGCTAAGGTGGC
>JAYTHS010000187.1:0-1426 GCA_043732345.1 Frankiales bacterium
CCGGGTGCACATGGCGGCGCTGGGCGTCCCGATCCTCGGCGACCCGCTGTACCCGCAGGTGCACGAGGTGGCGGTGGACGACTGGAGCACTCCGCTGCAGCTGCTCGCCCGCTCAGTGGCCTTCGACGATCCACTGACCGGCAGGCGCCGGGAGTTCACGAGCCGGCGGGCGCTGCGTACCCGTGCGTGATCACTGGACCCAGGACATGAGCAATCGTTCACGGGTCGTCGGCTGTCGCCTGTTTCGGCCGGGGCCGATGGCGGTGCGGTGAGTGTCTCGGCCGGGGTCTCCCGCCGAGGGTCTTGCGAGGTCCGCCGTCTCGAGCCGCCCGCCCGCGCCTGGCCCTCCCGCACGGAGCCGCATGATCGCCATCTCGGAACGCGAACTGTCGCCAGGTGACGTTTCACGTGCCGAGGCAGCGATCACCAGCAGCAGCGGGGCACCGTGATCTCCGGGGTGTGGGGCCACGTCGCCGGCGGCGGGGCCAAACCGGTCGACACGACGTGATCGACGCGGTGGCCACCGAGCTGCTGGCCACGGGGGTCCAGCCCGGTCACGCCCCTTGGCCGGTCCGGGTGCCCTGGTGGCGGACCAGCACGTAGCGCGGCCCAGGTCGGCGACCGCCTGGGCCGGACTCATCAGGGGACCTGCCGTGCTCCTCGACGGCGTTGCCGATCGACTCGACCCGGTCGACCGGCGGCCGATCGACTCGACCCGGTCGCCTGCGGCCGTTCAGACTCGCCCGGTCGACCGGCGGCCGTTCGGCCGCGGTCCGCTTGACGGGTCGACGACGCCGGATCCCCGGCGACCACCGAACCACCGCCGTCGAGTCCCGGAGGTCGCTCGTCCCGCTGTCACGGGGTGGTCTTGCCGGACCGTAGCCGACAACGGTGTTCACCTACGAACCCGCGGAACCGTCCGTCGGTGTCGGGCGTGCACGACCCCGGACGGCCCGGTCCGCCCTAGCTGAGCCGGGTGTCGGCGTACAGCGCCATCCCGTCGCGGTAGTACGCGGCGAGCCCGGGCGCGATCGCGTCGTACGTCACGGTGAACCGCGGCTCGTCGACGTACATCTGGCCGAGGTTGGTGAACGCCTCCGCGTCGGGTGTCCACAGCTGGCACACGGTTCGGTACGCGGCGTCGATCTCGGCCTGCACGACGGGGTCGGCGACGTCGGTGCCGGCCACCATCAGCTCGGCCACCCGGATCATCGACGCCGTCTGCACACGCTGCATCCGCTCGGTGTCCTGCGCGGTGAGGCCCTCGGTGAACCGCGCGGACTGCTCCCACTGCTCGGGCCAGCGCTCGCGGGCCTCCGCGTCGTGCCCGGTCGGGTCGAAACCCTCGAACAGGTTCTCCGGCCGGTTGACCTGTGTCATGTCTGGTGCCCCTTCTCTCGTCTCGAGCTCGTGGATGGTGCGGGCG
>JAYTHS010000188.1:0-1423 GCA_043732345.1 Frankiales bacterium
TGGCCGCATGGCGCAACGACCCGCTGCTCGCCGATCTGACGGTGGCGGTCAACGTGTCCGCCGACCACCTCGACGACCAGGACCTGCCGGACTTTCTCCTCCAGCGGTGCAGCCTCACCGGGCTGCCCACGCATGCACTGACCGTCGAGCTGACCGAAACCCTGCAGAGCATGACCGGCCGCGGGCACGGGCTCGTCCTGCAGCGGCTCCGCGACGCGGGCCTCGAGATCGCCCTCGACGATTTCGGGACCGGCTTCTCGACCCTGTCCTACCTGCTTCGCTTCCCCGTCACCACCATCAAGATCGACAAGAGCTTTACCGCCGCCCTCGTCAGCAAGCGCGGCCGGGAGCTCGTGCGGGGCATCCTGAACACGGCCCTGCCCATGGGTGTTCGCGTGATCGCCGAGGGCGTGGAAACCCCCGAACAGCGGGACCTGCTCACCGCGCTGACGTGTCCTTACCTTCAGGGCTACCTGTTCAGCCGGGCCCTACCCAGCCACGCTCTGCCCGCCGCCGTTCACCTGATGCACCCTGGTAACCACAGCTGAACGTCGATCGCAGTCAAACCGCGCCACGACACCAGCAGGTGTGGGACTCCGGTCTGGCGGACCCAGCTCCACTCCCGGTACCGGCTCAAGGCCGTCGTGAAGGTCGCTCGCCTCCACACGGCCGTACACGCTCGTCGCGCGAGGACCTTGTCCTGCGCAGCCCGGGGACCACGCGCCGGGTGATCAGCTGGTCGCCCCCGGCTCGTGGCCCGATGCCGTCGGCCCGGCCACCGCGCGGCGGAGGGGCAACTGCCGGCCGGGGCGGGGCGGGGCGGGGCGATCCTGCTGCGCCCAGGGGCTCACGCCTCGACGACGGTGGCCGCGCGGGTCATGCCGGCGAGCACGTCACGGTGGCGCACCCAGCCGACCAGGCGGTGCTCGGAATCGACCACGGCCACGGCGTCGACCCCGTCCTCGAGGTGGTCGATCACCTCGCCGAGCGGCGCGTCCACCGCCACCGGGTCCGGCCCGGCGGTCAGGGCGAGCACCGGGACCGCCTCACCCGCGGCGAGCGCGTCGAGCACGGCCCGGGCGCTGACCACCCCGCAGAAGCGGCCGTCGCGGTCGAGCACCGGCAGGTCGTGCTCGTCGCCGGCCAGGCGCGCGGCCGCCGTGGCGATGTCGGCGTCGGCGTCGAGCGCGTCGGGCGGGTCCACCATGACCGTGCCCACCGAGGCGCGGCGCAGCGTCGCGTGCGCCGACTCGTCGATGTCGATGCCGCGGCGCAGCAGCTTGCGGGTGTAGATCGTGTCGTGGGAGACCAGGGCGCTGACCCCAGCCGCGAGCACGATGGCCAGCATCAGCGGCAGGATGATCGAGTACTCCCCGGTCAGCTCGAACAGGATGACCACGGCCGTGATCGGGGCGCGGGCAGA
>JAYTHS010000189.1:0-15283 GCA_043732345.1 Frankiales bacterium
TCAGGATGACCACGATGGATAGCGAGCATGCGTTGCCGTAACCAGACCGTCGCTCGGTCGCGGCCAAACGAATGGCTCTTGCCAGCCTGACGGTTGCGATCCCCACGCCGACCCGGGTGCGTTCGGCTGGGTGTGCGACGCACTGACCTGGTCGGCGTGGTGGACCGCGGCTGGTGGGCTCACGCGACGTGTGCCACCAGGGTAGATACCCACATCCGGCCTAACCACGTCGCGAAGCGCTCGTCGGACCAGCCCTGCTCGATGACGAGCTGGTGCCAGAGCGCTCCGTCTGTGGTGGCCCACACAACGTCGCGGCACTCCTGTTCGGATACGGCGAGCTGTCTTGTAGCTGCGGCGTGATGAGCCATCACACCGATGTCGATGAGCCGTTGCCGGTTGATCTGGGCCAGCATGTCGGCGGCGGCTGGCTCAGACCCGGCTGCGCCCAGAAGGGCTCGGGTGAAGGGCGCGATCCGATGGGCACTGGAGGTGAGCAAGACGGCCTGCATCTTCAGCCTTGTCGATAGGTCCCGCTCGGCTAGGAGAGCACGCACCGCCGGACGCTCATGGAAAAGAATCTTCTCATCGTCCCCACCGATCGTGATGTCCCAAGCCCGGTGCAGCAGCGTGGCCTTGTTGCCAAACGTGGCGTAAATCAACTCTGCGGAAACGCCAGCCGGCAGATTCATCCGGTCGTCGCAACACCAATGTGTTCAAGCTGCGCTGGACAGTAGTGCGGCGAGGGCCTCGGCGGGGGTTCTCCAGTCGAGTGTCTTGCGGGGTCGGCCGTTGAGTGCGGCGGCCACGTGGGCGAGGTCCTCGGGGCTGTGCACGGACAGGTCAGTGCCCTTCGGGAAGTACTGGCGGAGCAGGCCGTTGGTGTTCTCGTTGGTGCCGCGCTGCCAGGGGCTGTGCGGGTCGCAGAAGAACACCGGCAGGTCGGCCTCGAGGGTGAGCCGCAGATGCTCGGACAGCTCGATGCCTTGGTCCCAGGTCAGGGAGCGGCGCAGCGCGGCGGGCAGCGTGGCGATGGTGGTGGTGATCGCGTCGCGGACCGCGGTGGCACCGTGATCGGTGGGCAGGTGCAGCAGCATGGTGAACCGGGTGGTCCGCTCCACCAGGGTCCCGATCGCGGAGCCGTTCGCCGCGCCCGTGATCAGGTCTCCCTCCCAGTGCCCAGGGACCGCGCGGTCGGCGACTTCAGCCGGCCGGTCCGCGATCATGACCTTGTCCTTGATCCGTTCGCGGCGCTGGTCGACCCGACGCTGGGGCTTGCGCAGCGCCCGGCCGGTCCGCAAGCAGCCGGTGAGTTCCCGGCGCAGCGCCCCTCGTCCCTGGACGTAGAGGGCCTGGTAGATCGCTTCGTGGCTTATCCGCATCCGCTCATCGTCGGGGAACTCGACCCTGATCCGCCGCGAGATCTGCTCCGGGCTCCAGTGCTCGACCCCTTCGAGCTTGCCAGCGACGTAGTCGTGCAGCGGCCGACAGGCCGCCAGCTTGGCAGTCTTGGGCCGGCGTGCCCGGCGGTCCGCCTCCGCCTGGGCCACCGTGGCCCGGTACCGCGCCGGCTCGCCACCGGTCGCGTTCCGCCGAAGTTCCCGGCTGATCGTGGCCGGCGAACGCTTCAGTCGCCGGGCGATCTCCCGATCGCTGACTTGGCCCCGCAGGACGGCGATCTCCTCCCGTTCGGCCATCGACAGATAGCGGCCAGTCGGCTCGGTCAGCTCCAAGGTCGCCATGCCGCCACCGTCGCGGAACCAGCGCCACCCGACATCGCCCGACACGCCGACCGCTGCCGCCGCGTCCTCGGTGCTCAGCCCGAGGGCGATCTTCCGCCAGAAGTCCCGCTCCATTTGCCGAGGCAATCTCGGTCGTCCACGTCCTGCCATGACACCCCACTCAGATCAGGGTGTTGCGACGAGCCCTTGAACCCAAGGCCGTGACCGCGACGTCTTTGATCGTTGTCCGTCCGTAGCCGTGCTCGACGAACAGGTCCCGCGCGACCTCCAGCACTGCCCGCTGCGTGACGCGGGCCTGCTCCTGTCGGCGAGAGGCGTTGTACGACCGCGTGACGGACTCGCCCATGTTGGATACACCTTCACATTATTCGATATTGTTGCACTGCAACCGTAGCGGGGGCACCTCATGACGATGGCCAGCCAGTGGACCGATGTGGCGCAGGGCTGGGACGTGCACCGCGACCGGGTCGAACGGATGAAAGCACCGCTCACCGCCGAGCTACTCAGCAGCCTGGCCCTGCGGCCGGGTGAACATGTCCTGGAACTGGGCGCTGGCACCGGCGAGCTTGCCTTGGTCCTTGCTGACGCGGTCGGCCCGGGCGGACGGGTGCTCGCCACCGACGTCGCACCCGGCATCATCGACCTCATCCGCCACACCACAGCGCAGCGGCCGTGCATCAAAGGTCCAGGAGACCGACGCGACGAGCACGGGACTGGAGGGTGCGAGCTTTGACGCCGTGCTCTTCCGCATGGGACTGATGTTCGTGTGCCTGGGCCCGTACAAGCGCTACGCGAGTGCCGCCGGGTCTTTCGCGCCGGCGGCCGTGCGGCGGTCGCGGTGTGGGCGGGGCCGGGACAGAACCCATGGCTGACGTCCATGGGCATGTCGGCCATGTTGCAAGGCCTCGTCCAGGGCGGGCAGCCGACCGGTCCCGGCGGCATCGCGTAGCTGGCACCGAGGTCGTGCGACACGCGGAAACGGTGGATGATTGCCGGCGCGGACAGCATTGTTGACAGGGTGCTGCTCCGGCACGGCGCGATGGGACGGCTTTTCGACGGGTTTAGGGCACCCTCGACCTTGTGGATTTTCCTGCGCTCGTTCACCTTCGGGCACATCCGGCAGCTTGACGCGGTCGCCTTTCGGTTGCTACTCAAGCTCACCTAGACCGCACCCTTGCTGCAGGGCGTTTCGGTGCTTGCCTACATCGATGTCGATGACACCGTCCTGCAGACCTACGGCTACGCCAAGCAGGGCGCTGGTCGGGGCTACACCGGCACCAAGGGCTTGAACGTCCTGCTCGGGATCATCAGCACCCCGAGCAGCCGGCCGCTGTGCGGGGTGCCCGGCGCCGCAAGGGCAACACCAACAGCGCCAAGAGCGCCCACCGGCTCGTCGCCGACAGCCTGGTGACCGCCCGGGCCCGTACAGCAACCGGGACGCTGGTGCTGCAGGCGGACTTGGCCTTCTCCCAGTCCGACGTCATCGCGATCGTGCTGCGGAAGAAAGCGGGCTTTCGATCACTGCCTGGCTCAACCCGCCCGTCCGCAAGGCGATCGACGCCATCCCCGCTGACGCGTGGACGAAGATCAAGTACACGAACGCGGTCTGGGACGAGAACGCTCAAGCGTGGATCAGCGGCGCAGAAGTCGCCGAGATCGGCTTCACCGCGTTCAGCTTGAAGGCGAAGCAGGTCACGGCCAAGTTGATGGTCCGCCGAGTCCCCGACGTGAACCCGGCGAACCAGAACCCGCTGTTCACGGTCCACCGGCACCACGCCGTGTTCACCAACAGCCCCCTGTCGATGCTGCAGGCGAAGAAGGACCACCGCGCGCACGCGATCGTCGAGCAGGTCATCGCGGACTTCAAGGGCGGACCACTCGCACACCTGCCGGGAAGTTCTGGGCCAACAGCGCCTGGCTGGTCTGCGCCGCCATGAGCCTCAACCTCACCCGCACCATCGGCGTCCTCGCGTCCACGTTCCACGCCATGGCCACGACCAGCACGATCCGGACTCATCTCATCAACGTCCCCGCCCGAGTGCTCGCTCGGCACGCAATCTCACCCTGCACCTGCCGACCGGCTGGCCGTGGCAGACCGAATGGGAACAGCTTCGCGCCGGAGCAGTACCACCGTCCGCGGCTTACCGAGGCCAACGTCGCCATGGGCCTGGTCGGCGACAGGGTCACCGCTCAGGGGGGCGCGACGCCGTGCCGCCCGGTCCGGATGCGTCGGCCTACGCGCCCGGTCCGGACGCGACGGCCTACGCGGACGCGGCCGTCCTCACCGGCCTGCTCGAGGGCGCCAGCCTGGCAGACGTCCGGGTGGAGCGGCTGCGCTGGGAGCTGGCCGCCGAGCCGGGCAACTGGTTCGACACGGTGGCCGCGGCCATGTCGCGCAGCGGGGCGGTGCTGACTCGTCTGGACCCGGTGCGCCTGGCCGCGGCCCACGCCGACTACGTCGAGACGGCGCACCGCGAGCTGCGGCCGGCCGGGCAGGGGGGCCGTGCTGCTGCCTTCCGCCGCCGGGCTGGCCGCGGGCTCGCGACCCTCGGTCAGCCGGTGATGGCGTTGGGGACGTAGACCCCTGCACCGCCGACGAGCCGCGACGGGTCGTGCTTGAACATCGGCCAGGCGCTGCGCCCCGCCGGTGCGGGCAGGGCGTATGACACGACCGACGCGTGACGGCCGTCCGGCGCCTTCGCCATGAGGCAGAAAAATAGCCGGGCCCGCCCGTCGACGTTGACCAGGGTCGGCGTGGCGGCGAGGCCGACGGCCGTCTCCGGGATGACGGCGTGCGCCAGGTCGTTGCCCGCGGCGTCCAGGACGTGGAAGGCGTTGCCGCCGACCGCGAGCACCTCCTGCTTGCCGGTGCCCCACAGGTCGCCGATCGCTGGCGAGGAGTGCGAGCTGACGCAGCTCGACAGGTAGGCCGTGCAGCGGTTCCAGATCCGGTGGCCGTAGGCGTCGACGAGGTGGGTCTGGCCGTTCTCGCTGCCGATCGCGATCTGCGGGTGGCCCGTCCCGAGGACGTCGCCGATGGCGGGTGAGGAGAAAGTCCGGCCGCTCAGCGGCACCGGGAAGCCCGGCAGCGTCTTGCCGTGCGCGTCGAAGGCCAGCACCTGCGAGCCCGCCGGCGCCTTCCAGTATAGGCCGGTCCCGACGATGACCTCCTTGTGGCCGTTGGCGAACAGGTCGGCCACGGCCGGCGTGGACCACACGACCTGGCCGGGCACGAACCGCGGCCAGCCCGTTGCGACCCGGCCGGTGTGGGTGACCGCCGTGACGTACCCGCCGCCGCGGCCGTACTGCGTGTAGCAGGGCTGGCCGGGCACGTAGGAGCAGTCGTAGCCGAAGATGATCTCCGGGTAGGGGTCCCCGTCGAGGGTGGCGACGGTCGGGGAGGACCAGATGGTGTCCCTCTCCCACAGCGGGAAGCCGGGCTTGTTCGCACCGGACAGGCTCCACACGTACAGGTGCTGGTCCCAGCTGGTCGCGACGATCCAGCGCTTCCCGTCCTTGTCCAGGTCCGCTACCGTCGGCGTGCCGAAAAAGCCGTTGACGCTGGGGTTGCCGGTCTTTGCTACGTGCTTATAGAAGACCCGCGACGCCTTGCCGCCGGTGAACGTGTAAGCGAACACCTCGCCGTTGGTGTTCGAGCCGAGGACGGCCAGGTGCCCCGTGCTGCTCGTCCTGAAGATGCTCGGCGAGGACTGGATGGCCCCCGGCCCGGGCTTGACGACGAACTCCTGCCGCCCCGTCCGGGCGCTCCAGACGTGGAGCGTCCCGTCCGCGTAGCCCGCGATCACGTCGACGTCCCCGTCGGTGTGGCCGGTGACGTTGGCGACGACCGGCGAGGAGAACGCCTCGATCGTGGTCGACTGGTCGTACAGCGCACCCAGCCGACCCCCGTCGTACGTCGTGCTGCGGGTGGGCGCCGGGTGGGTCCCGGCGGCGGACGCCATGGGCGCCCCCATGGCGGCGGTCCCGGCGGCGAGCAGCGCCCCTCCTGCGAGGAGGGCGCCGAGGGCGCGGCAACGGCGGGGTGAGGTCATGTGGTGCTCCGTCCGGTGTGGTGCTGCCCGTGTCGTGCTGTCCGACCGCGCGGTCGCGGTGCAGCCTTTCCTGTCTGTCATCGGCCGCCGGACCCCCGAACTGGTGGGCCCGCCGGGTGACAGTGGGCTTGCCCCGGTGGTCGGGACGTAGGGTCACGTCGTGGAGACGCCCGGGACGGCAAGGTGCTCGACGTCCACGCGGCCACCGGCCTGAAGCCGCCGCATAAGTGGCCATTGCTCGATCGCAAGGGCTGGCGGCTCTGGCGCGCGCCCGCTCTGAGGTCGCAGCAACCCGTGCCCTTGTCAATGCGGCGAAGGTCTGCGCCGACAATCCTGCACTTCTGCAACTCCGCATGCTTCAAGCCGTAGAGGCAGGCGGGGCCACTGTCGTGCTCAACGAATAGTCCATCCCTCAGCCAGGCTACGTTTCGCGTGCGGACTCTGGCTCCACGTGAACTGACGATACGTGCCCACCTGCTGCCCAGCCCACTCGGCCTGGAGAGCAGATAGCGACAGTTCTTCGCCGTCACGACGGGTTGACGTGTTTCCCCCACCCGTCTGGCTACGAAGTCATGTCTGCCTGATCAGCGGAAATTTCTGGCTCTCCTGAGCAGGACGCTGCGGCGGCGGGAGTGCGTGACGCTCATCGGCCGCGTGTGCCGCCCAGCCCGAGGGCTGTTTAGCTCGCGGCTCAGGTGTAGGCGCGGATGACCTGCTCGCCGAAGCGCTGCATCTCCTCAAGCTGAGGGCTGAACTGCAGAAGGACCAGGTCGACCCCCGCGGCGTCGTACTCCCGCAGGCGGGCGATGACGGACTCGGGGGTGCCGACCAGGCCGGCCCGCAGGCCGCGGTTGCTCACGGAGTACTCCTGGACCGACACCTGCGACTCCAGCTGCGACCCGGCGACGAAGTCCTGGTAGCTCGCGTAGGCATCCGGGCTGCTGCCGACGTCCAGGATGCGGGCCAGCTCGGCCTGCGCCTCCTCGTGGGTGTCGCGGACGATGACGTAGCCGGAGACGCCGTACTGAAAAGGCTTCTCGCGACCCGCAGCGGTGCGCCGGGCTTCCATGTCCTGCACCTTGGACGCGATCACGTCCGGGGCGTCGCCGTGCATGACGTACGCCGTGCCGCGCCGGCTGATGGTGTCCTTGGCGGTGGGGGACTCCCCGCCCATGTAGACCGTCGGGACCTGGCTGGGCTTGGGCTCCATCACGCAGCCCTGCAGGTCGTACATCGGGCCGGTGTGGGTGACGGTGTCCTCAACCATGAGGCGGTTGAAGACCTCGAGCCACTCGTCGGTGCGGGCATAGCGGGCGTCGTGGACGTCGAACGGCACGCCGTACTGCGTGGCCTCGTCCTTCCACCACGACGAGACGACGTTCAGGCTCAGCCGGCCCGGGGCGATGCTGTCCAGCGTGCTGACGGCCTTCGCCGTGAGGCTGGGGGAGTGGTAATTGGGGCGAACCGCGAGCATGAGCTCCAGCGTGCTGGTGACGGCCGCGACCGCGGGGGCCAGCGTCCAGGCGTCGAGCGAGGGGGCGCGGTGGCCCTTGATGTCGTTGAGGTTGAGCTCGGCGATGAGCGACAGGTCGAAGCCCGCCTGTTCGGAGGCGACCGCGAGGGTCCGGACGTAGTCCCAGTCCGCGGCCATCCCCTCGTCGGGGACGTTGCGGAGCCAGCCGCCGAAGATGGGCATCCAGTAGCCGAAGCGCATGCGTCCACACTAGGCGCGGGCACAGCGGGCCGACTCCGGGCGTTGGGCCGGGCATGGAGGAGAACAAGGCCCGGTCCCTGGTCGACGCCCTGCGGCTGCGCGGGGTCGACGCGCACCTCGAGCGCCCGTCCGTCTACGCCTTCGCGGTCCGGGTCGCGCTGCCCGACGGCCGAGCGGCGGTGTGGGACACCGCGCCCGACCTGCAGGCGCAGGTGCTGGCCGACGGGGTGCTCGTCGGTTTCGTGCCCCGACTTGCCGGCAGCGAGGACTTCGCGCAGGAGCAGCTCGTCGAGGCGATCGCCGCGGCCGACCACGACCGCCCGGTCGGCGCGGTGCGCGAGGCCGTCCCACCTCCGGGAGAGGCGCTCCCTGTCCCCGGTGGGGTGTTCCGCCGGCTGTACGACGGGTTCCGGGGCTGAGCTAGGGCTGGTAGAGGGCGAACCCCCACTCGCCCTTCTGGTTGCCGGGGACGGTCGCCCGAACCGTCCTTGCCGGCCCACCGCCGTACGTCGTCAGGTCGGTGGCCTTGCCGCTGCAGGCCGCGGTCGTCGTCCCAACCGTGGCGCTGTCGGTGTCGCACAGCAGCACCAGGTAGGTCTTGCCGACGGTCGCCGGGATCCGGGCGTTGAAGCGGTGGTCACCGGCGCGGTTGACCCAGCTCTGCACGAGCCGGACGTCCCGGTCGCGCAGCAGGCCGTCCGCGGACAGGCTTCGCGGGAAGGGCTTGAGCAGCCCGGTTGGGCCGTCCTTCGTCGTCGGCCGGGCCAGCACGACGGCGGTGATGGCGACCACCACAAGGCCCAGCGAGCCCAGGACGGGCAGCAGGCTGGAGCGGGAACGGGGCTCGGTCACGGCGGTGATCCTGCCGCACCGGTCACCGCAGGGCCTGCTCGACCACCAGGGCTGTTGCCAGCAGGATCTCCTCCGACCCCGGCGCACCGACCAGCTGCAGCGATGCGGGCGGTCCGTCGCGGCGGGGGACCGGTACCGACACCGCGGGCACGCCAGCCAGGTTGACCGGCAGGGTGAGGCGCAGGTCGTACATCCGGGTGGCGTCCTGCAGCGACGGCGGTGCGTCGCGCATCGTCGGCAGCGCGAGGACCGGGTGGTCGGCGAGCGCAGCCAGGACCGCGGCGGTCCACGAACGGCGTACGGCGGTCGCGACGGCCAGGTCGCCCGTCGTCCAGGACCCGCCCCGCGCGAGCTGGCCGGCGACGTCGGCGCCCACCCGTCCGGTCTTGACCAGGTGACCGACCAGGCCGTGGGCCTCGTGGGACAGCAGGACCCCGCCAGCGGTGGAGGCCTCGTCCCAGCCCGGCAGAGCGATGTCGACGGACGAGAACGGCTGCAGCGCAGCGTCCACTGCCGCGTCGACCCCGGCGGCAACGGGAAGGCGCAGGCGTCCGACGGCGGTTACCGCCTCCCCGAGGGCGAAGCCGGGCTCCAGCAGCGACATCCCGAGGACCAGGCCGGCGACGTCCCGCGCAAGCGGTCCAACGGTGTCCATCGAGGGGGCCAGCGGCCAGACCCCCTCGGTGCTGATGCGTCCCCACGTGGTCTTGAGACCGGCCACGCCGCAGCAGGCCGCGGGCAGCCGCACCGAGCCCCCGGTGTCGGAGCCGATCGCCACGTCAGCCTCGCCGTTCGCGACGACGACGGCGGCGCCGCTCGAGGAGCCCCCCGGCACCCAGCGGGCGTCCAGCGGGTTGATTGGTGTGCCCTGCCAGGCGTTCACGCCGCTGATCCCGTAGGCCAGCTCGTGCATCACGGTGCGCCCCACCACGACGGCTCCCGACCGGACGCCCGCAAGGCAGGTCGCGTCGCGCTCCGCCGGCACAGGGTCGACGGAGGCGCTGCCAGCCGTCGTGGGCAGGCCGGCCATGTCGAACAGGTCCTTGACGGCGACCCGGACCCCGGGGCCGTGCGGCAGGCGCAGGCAGAAGCCGTCCATCAGCAGGCACACGTGTAGGTCGAGCCGCCGGACAGGTCTGCCCACATCACGTCGTACGACGGTTCGGGGTCACCGGGGTCGTGCACCCCGTCCACCAGCTGACTGGGGCGGCCGGCGAGCAGGTCGGTCCACTCCTGCTTGCTGACAGCCGCCTCCGGGACGGTGGCTGCCCGCGCCCGCACCAGCGGGAGGTAGTCGCGCAGGAAGACCCAGCGGGTGCCCTCGGATTGCTGCGGCGCATCGAAGGGGTCACCGACGGCGTCGCGGTAGGCGAGCAGCGGAAGGTCCACGCCGGCCGCGACGGGCAGACCGATCCACTTCCAGGGCCGGGTGTTGGCGTCCAGAAGCAGGTGCTGCTGCCGCTGCTCGGACCACACGAACTCCACCTCGGAGATGCCGCTGTAGCCGAGCTCCTGAAGGGCCGCGACGCCCGCCTTCGCCAGCTCGGGGTCCCACTGCGCGTCGGCGAGGCACGACGTCCCGAAGCCGGGTGGCCACTGCTCGAGCTTGCGGCCGGTGAAGACCCCGCGGGCGGTGCCGTCGGGGGACAGGTAGGAGCAGACCGACCAGAACCCGCCCGGTGGTGGGTCGACGAACTCCTGAGCAACCAGCGACAGCCCGTGCCGCTCGGCCTCGGCGTGCCGGGCGAGTAGCTCCGCGCGGTCCCGGCACAGGAAGACCTTGGCGGCGAAGACGTCATAGAAGCCGCGGCTGTCGTCGGGCTTGAGGACGCAGGGCCAGGTGACGAGGTCGGCGATCTGCTCGGGGGTGTGTTCGTCGAGGTACCAGGAACGGGGAACCGCGATGCCCCGGGCCTCGCACGCCCGGTAGAGCTCGGTCTTGGACAGCGTCCGCTGCACGACGTCGTAGTGGGCGAAGGGGAACCGGTAGAACGGCTCGAGGGCCTCGCGGTGGCGGGCCAACGCCAGCACCCAGTCGTCGTTGCAGGCGAACAGCACCGGCCGCTGCCCGAAGGACGGACCGAGGGCGAGCAGGTGGTCGCGCAGCGCCTCGTGCTCACCCGGACCCGGCACGAGGCCGAGACCGGCCAGGTGCCGCGAGTGCTGCCCGAGGCCACCGCGCTCCTTGTCCAGCCCGAGAACCTGCACACCGGAACGGGCGAGGGACCGGGTGACTGCGAGGCCGGTGATGTGCATGTTCATCACCAGCGCCGGAACCCCGGTGAGCCCGGCGGCCACGACCTGCTGACCGGCCAGGGCTAGCACGGGTCGACCCGTCGCAGGAAGCCGCGCAGGTCCAGGAACTGGGTCAGGGCATTCAGATGATCGCCGCAGGCATGCCAGAGCTTCTCCCTGCCGGGGGTGTGCAGCGTCGGGTTGTTCCACACCAGCGCCGAGGTCGCGGGAGCGCGACAGCCCTTCGACGAGCAGATGACCTGCCCCGTCAGCTGCTCGCCGGTCGCCGCCACCCGGCCATCCAACCAGCCCGGGCCAGCAGGGTCCGTCCGGCGCGGTCCGTACGACGAGCCCCGACCGCCTAGGCTGCCCAGCCGTGACCGACGACCTGACGCCCTGGCAGCGCCGGCGCATCGTGTGGGGCTGGCAGCGGGCCGCGTTCCGGCAGGCCTGCAGGGCCCGCTGGTCGCTGCGGCACTGCGAGCAGGTGGGGTCGCGGGCCCGGGTCCTCGGGCGGCCGGTCGTCGACGGCACCGACATGCAGGTCGGCGACGACTTCAAGATCTGGTCCGCGCACCGCAAGACCCTCGTCAGCGGCTGGGGGCGGATCCGCTTCGGTGACCGCTGCTTCGTCAACGTCGGGACGACCATCATCTCGGTCGTCGAGATCACCGTGGGCGACGACGTCGCCTTCGCCAACGACGTGTACGTGATGGACAGCGACAGCCACGGCGTCGAGGGGCGCGCCCACCGTGAGGCTGCGGTCCGGATCGGTGACGGCTGCTGGATCGGGGCCCGGGCGATGATCCTGCCCGGCGTCACGCTCGGGAAGCGGGTCCTGGTGGCGGCCGGCTCCGTGGTCACCAGGGACGTCCCGGACGACTGCCTCGTGGCGGGCAACCCGGCCCGGGTCATCCGGTCGCTGGCCTACCCGGCGGGCTGCAAGCGGGCCTGGCACGACGAGTGGTGCCCCTGCCCGAAGGTCACGGCCGTCACCGGGGCGATCCCCGCGCAGCTGGTCGACGAGCCCGCCTGACCCCGGCGCGACACGGCCCTGACCGCTCGACAGGATGACGGCGTGCCCATCGAGCCGCTCAGCCCGCACCCACCCCGGACCGTCGGGCGGGAGGTCTTCAGCCAGCACTGGGGGGATCTTGCCTTCGTGCACTGGCCCGTCGACCCGGAGCTGGTGGCCCCGCTGCTCCCGGCGGGGACGGTGCCCGACGTCCTCGACGGGCAGACATGGGTCGGGCTCGTGCCCTTCACGATGACCCAGGTGCGCATCCTGCGGACCCCGGCACTGCCCTGGCTGTCGAGCTTCCTCGAGACCAACGTCCGGCTGTACGCCGTCGACGGGCAGGGCCGGCGGGGCGTGGTCTTCCGCTCGCTGGAGGCCGCCCGGTTGCTGCCGGTCCTGGCGGCCCGGGCCTCCTACCACCTGCCGTACAACTGGGCCCGGATGACCGCGTCGCACAGCGGGCAGGTCCGGTCCTGGGAGACGACCCGTCGCTGGCCCGGGCGGGGTGCCCGAAGCGTGATGTCGCTGCAGGTCGGTGAGCCGCTCGTCGCCGACGAACTCGCGAACTTCCTGACCGCTCGCTGGGGCCTGTTCAGCACGTTCTACGGCGGGCGGACGGCATGGGCACCGGTCGAGCACGAGCCGTGGCCGCTGTACGACGCGACGCTGCTGGACGTGGCCGACGGGCTGGTCGAGGCGGCCGGCCTGCCGAACCCGACCGGGCCCGCGCACGTGACGTGGAGCCCCGGGGTGTCCGTCCGGATCGGCCGGCCCCGGGTGCTCGACCGAGCCTGACTGCTACGCGGTTCTCACAGGGACGCGGTCATCACGGGTACGCGGTCCTTACAGCGACGAGGTGCAGTCCAGGACGAGCTTGCCGACCGTTGCCCGCGAGCGCAGGGCCTCGTGGGCCGCCGCGGCCTGCGACATCGGGTAGGTTCCGCCGACCTGCGGCACCAGTGTGCCGGCGGCCACCATGGCCAGTAGCTCGGCCATCTGGGGCTGGAGCATCTCGGGACGGCTGAAGCAGTGGGCCAGCCAGAAGCCGACGACGGCCCGGGAGCGGGACATCAGCTCGCCCGCCGCGATCGGCTTGGAGGGCTGGCGGGAGGCCATCCCGAAGGTTGCGAGCCGGCCGAACGGCGCCAGCGCCGCGAGGGAGGCGTCGAACGTCGACCCCCCGACCATCTCAAGGACGATGTCGACCTTGCGGGCGCCGTTGGCCTGCTCGAGGGCACCCTTGAGGTCGTCGGTGCCGGCCAGCACGCCGGTGTCGGCACCGAGCGAGGCGGCGAGGTCGAGCTTTTTCTGCGAGGACGCCACGGCGATGACGTTGCCGGCGCCCCAAGCCTTGGCGAGCTGGACCGCCAGGGTGCCGACGCCTCCCGCGGCAGCGTGCACGACGACGGACTCGCCGGCCGCCAGGTGCGTGGAGGTACGCAGCAGGTGCCAGGCCGTGAGCCCCTGCACCATGAGTGACAGGGCCTGGCCGTCGCTGACCGCGTCGGGCAGGGGGAAGGCCAGCGACGGGTGGACGAGGGCGCGCTGGCAGTAGCCCCCGGCCACAGCGAACGCCGCCACCCGGGTGCCGTCGGCGAGGCGCCCGACGACCTCCGACCCCGGCACCAGGGGCAGCTGGGTCTTCGACAGGTAGGAGTCCTCGACCTGATGGGTGTCGGCGTAGTTGACGCCGGCGCTGGAGACCTCGACCACCTCGAAGCCGCCACCCGCGACGGGGTCGGGGAGCTCGGTGAGCCTCAGGACCTCGGGTCCGCCGAACTCGGTGATCTGGATAGCCCTCATGGCGCAAGGCTAACGGGACAGGGGCTCCTAGGATGCGGCGCGTGAGCGAGCAGACGACCGTGATACGCCCGTCGGCCATCGTCCCTGCGCGGGTCGCGCGCCAGGTGGTGGCCGAGCTGGAGAGCCGCGACGTCGGCCGGGGCGGCGTCTGGAGCGTCAGCCCCGGCCTGTGGCAGCGCTATGACCACCCGTGGGACGGGACCGCCGGGATGCGCGGGACAGCCAAGTTGGTCGGCACGATCGGTGCGGTCTACGGGACGCCGAGCAAATACGACATCACGATCTACCGCGTCACCATCACCTCGTCAGGGGCCGAGGCCGGGTGGACGGTCGAGGGGCTGTGCGACGACGCCCTGCAGTACGGCGACCTCACCCTGGCGAGCTGCCCGCGGGCCAGCCTGCCGGGCGCCGGGCCGGACCCCTTCCGCAGGAAGGACCAGCCGCCGGAAGGAATCGGGCACAGGAGGGACTGAGGCATGGAAAGGGACTGAGGCATGGAAAGGGACTGAGGCATGGAAAGGGACTGAGGCACGGAAAGGGACTGAGGCACGGAAAGGGACTGAGGCACGGGAAGGACCAGGGCACGGGACGGACCAGGGCACGGGACGGACTAGGGAACCGGGGGGAGCGGGACCTGCTGTCCGTCGCCGTAGGCAGTGCGGCCGTCGGTGCGCAGCACCCACACCGACTGACGGCCGCGGACCGTCCACACCCCGTCGTCGAAGACCAGCGCGGTGTCCTCATCGATGCCAAGGACCTCGACGTCCTCGGGGCTGCGAGCCAGGTAACGCCCGACCAGGTCGGGCATCCAGCCGAGGAAGCGGTCGAAGTGCGGGATGATCCGCAAGCGCGGGACGACGCCCAGCCCCGGGTCGGCCTCGCGCCGGGGGTGCCGGATGTCGGGCACCCACGACGTCAGCGACATCGCCCCGGCGCTGCAGCCGGCCAGCGCCGCCCCGGCCTCCCACGCCGCCAGCACCGCAGACCACACAGCGGTCCCGCGCAGCGTCGAGGCGCAGTACGGCGGGTTGCCGCCCGAGAGGTAGACCAGCCCGGCGCCGCCGACGAGGTCGGCCAGGCCGGGGTCGTCGGCGTCGTCGCGGTCCCGCACGACCACGGGGACGGCCTCGACGCCGATCCGACCCGCCTGCTGCTCGCCGAGCGACACCCACCGGGCCAGCGAGGCCTCGCCCTCGGGAGCGGCCGCCGTCGGGATCTGGACGTAGCGGGGCGCCCGGCCCGCGAGCAGGCCCCGCTCAACCTCGGCCATGACCGGGAGGTACTCCCCGGAGCCGACCAGCGCGACCGGTCCCCTCACGGCAGCAGGCCCAGCCCGCCGTCGACGACGACGACCTCTCCGGTGACGTACGTCGAGCGCACCAGACCCATCACGACCTCGGCCACGTCACCGGGGGTGGCGGAGCGGCGCATCGGCGCCATCGCGGCCACCAAGGACCTGATCTCGTCCCAGTCCTGGGTCCAGGGTGTGTCGACAAGGCCTGGTGCGACGGCGTTCACGCGGATGTGCGGGCCAAGGGCCTTGGCCAGCAGCCGGGTCTGGTGGTTGAAGGCGGCCTTGGACGCCGCGTAGGGGATCGAGGAGCCGGTCGGCCGCACCCCGGCCAGCGAGGAGACGTTGACGACGCACCCGGTCGCCTCCCGCAGGGCCTGCTCGGCGGCCGTCACGAGGACGAAGGGGGCGATGACGTTCACGTCGTACAGCCGGCGCCAGATCTCGGGGGTCGCGGCGGCCAGGTCGGGGTGCGCGATCACCTCGGTGGTCCCGGCGTTGTTGACCAGCACGTCGAGCCGGCCGTGCAGGGCCAGCACGTCGGCGACCAGCTGCCGGGCCGCCACCTCATCGGCGACG
>JAYTHS010000190.1:0-1417 GCA_043732345.1 Frankiales bacterium
CGAGGGCGGCTTCGCTGCGGTGCAGCGGGGGCTGAACATTGCCAGGGTCCACACGGCTGCGCGGGCCGTCGGTGTGGCGCAGGCAGCGGTCGACGACACCGCGGCCTACCTGCAGGAGCGCGAGCAGTTCGGCCACCCGATCGCGGAGTTCCAGGCGCTGCGCTTCGCGCTGGCGGACATGGCCACGGACGTCGTGCAGGCACGTGCGTTCTGGCAGCAGGTGGCACACCTGCTCGACGAGGGCGTCCCCTGCGAGATCGAGTCGGCGATGGTCAAGCTGCAGGCCACCGAGATGGCCGTCCGGGTCACCAACCAGGCCATGCAACTGCACGGCGGCAACGGCTACACCACCGAGCGGCGCGTGGAGCGGTACTGGCGGGACGCCCGGCTGACCACCATCTTCGAGGGCACCAGCGAGATCCAGCGGCGCATCGTCAGCGACCGGCTGCTGCCCCGCTGATGCAGCACGCCTCGTGGCTGGCCCTCGTACCGGTCCCCGCGGTGCCGGAGCTGCTGCTGCACCAGGCGGAGGACCTACAGGGCCTGTGGGAGGCGACGGGTGTTGCGTCCCCGCCGTACTGGGCCTTCCCGTGGCTGGGCGGTCAGGCGCTGGCCCGGTACGTGCTGGACCACCCGTCGTCCGTCGCCGGGCTGAGGGTGTTGGACCTCGCGGCGGGCTCGGGGCTGGTGGGGCTGGCGGCCCTGCGCGCGGGTGCCGCTTCGGTGCTGGCCTGCGACATCGACCCGCTGGCGGCCGAGGCGGTCGCGGCCAACGCGGCGTGCAACGCCCTGCTCGTGACCTTCACGGGCGACGACCTGCTCGACGGGCCCGTCCCCGACGTGGACGTCGTGCTGGCGGGCGACGTCGTCTACGAGGCCGGCATGGCTGCGCGGGTGCTGGCCTGGCTCCGGTCGATGGGAGTGCCTGCCCTGCTGGGAGATCCGGGCCGCTCCTACCTCCCACAGACCGGACTGCTGGAGGTCGCGGCGTACGACGTGCCAACGACCCGTGAGCTGGAGGGCGTCACCAGCAAGCTCGTCCGCGTCTACGAGGTGCTGTCGGAGGGGTCAGGCGGCTGACACCGCGATGATCGGCAGGACGTCGACGTCGGCGAGCAGCTCCTCGCGCAGGTCGGCCCACAGCGCGTGGTCGCCGGGATGCAGGACCTTGCCGCGCCGGGCAACGACGAGCTGGACGCTCCGGGAGTGCAGCCGGACGGCCTTGGCGATCCCCTCTCGCAGCTCGGCGCTCCAGTTGTCGGCCAGGCCCTCCACCTCCAGGGCCACCTGGTGGTCCATCAGGAGCACCGCATCCCCGTCGCGCATGGGGTGGTCGTCGTAGGCAGCGAGGATCTTCTCAAGGTCGGGCATGGCTTGAGACTGCCCACCGATCCGACCCCGTGCGGGGGTGGCGCGC
>JAYTHS010000191.1:0-1407 GCA_043732345.1 Frankiales bacterium
CCTGCCTCTCGGGTCGAGCTCCCGCTGTACGGCGCACCCCTGCCGGTCACCCGCAACGGGCTCGGGACGGCGGCCCTCGTGCTGGGCGTGCTGAGCGTGCCGCTGGCGCTGCTGCTGGTGCCGGCGGTCCTCGCGATCTGCTTCGGCGTCGTCGGCCGTCGCCGGGCCGGCCGGGGCCAGGCCACCAACGGGGGCGTCGCGCTGGCCGGGGCCCTGCTCGGGGCGGCCGGGCTGGTGGTCGGGATGTCGGCGCTCACCCTGCTGCTGACCTCGAGCGCCGGGCGTCACTACCTCGACTGCCAGGGCGCCGCGAGCACCGACCAGGCCGCGCAGCAGGTGTGTCAGGACCGGTTGCGCGACGAGCTGCTGGGCCGGTAGCCCGTCACCACCAGCGCGAGCCGGGGCTCCCCTTGAACGGCCCGACGACGTCGTCGGTGATCCAGCCCCCGTAGAAGCCGCCGTCCTGCGGACGGACGACCTCGCCGTCGACGGTGCAGCGGTCCATCGCGGCCGGGTAGACCGCGACGTGGTCCACGAGCGCGGCAAACGCCGACGTGGGCCGCGGGTAGGTCCACGCGGCCCGCTCCACGACGGCCTCCCCCGCCACCACGTCCAGGTAGGACGCGTCGCCCTTCCACTCGCACAGCGACGTCCCGCCGGCCGGACGCAGCGAGCCGGGCAGCCAGTCCCGGGTCGGGAGGTAAAAGCCGGGCGGGTGGGAGGTCTCCAGGACCCGGTAGGCCTGCCTCGTGCGGCAGAGCACGACCCCACCGAGCTCGACCGTGACCAGCGCGATCGACGCCTCGATCCGCGGCGGCCGGGGGTAGTCCCAGACCGACTCCTGGCCGGGGCCGGTCGGCAACGGCGAGGGTCTCACCCGCGGCGGCGCCGTCGTAGGAGCAGCGCCAGTCCGACGAGCGCCACGCCCAGAAGGACGGGTGCGGGGACCGGCAGGCCCCGGCCGGCGGGGGCGCCGCCCGACAGGCTGCCAGCGACCGGGGTCGGACCCGACCAGGCTGTCGACAACGCGGGCACCTCGACCGCGGCGGCCGGCGGCAGGTCGGTGGGCGAGACCAGACCGGGGAGCGCGGCGGGCTCCTCCGCGAGCGCCTCGGCAAGGCTGGTCGGCGCGGCTGGGGCGACCGGGGCGAGCACCGGGTCGGCGGCACGGCCCACCTTCTTGCGGGCCGCGTCGACGGTGTCCGCCGCAGCCTCCTTGGCCGTGGCCGCCGTCTCCACGACGACATCCTTGGCGCTGGCGGCGGTCTCCTTGACCTGGTCGGCGACCTTCTTGCCCGTCCGCTTGGCAACCCGCTTGGGACTGACCTTCTCGGCGATCTCGTCGAGCGTGCTGGCGAGGTCCTCACGGGTCTTCTCGATCTCCGCGACCAGCTCCTCGGAGGTCGG
>JAYTHS010000192.1:0-1406 GCA_043732345.1 Frankiales bacterium
GTGGTGGATGCCACCGCCGCCGAAGCTGATGTGCGGGTTGGGGTGCCGGGCGAGGTCGAAGCGCTCCGGGTGGTCGAACACGTCGGTGTCCCAGTTGGCCGACGCGTAGAACAGCACCACCTTGTCGCCCCGGGTGATCTGCACGCCGTTCAGCTCGCAGTCCCGCGCCGCCGTGCGGCGGAAGGTCAGGATCGGGGTGGCCCAGCGGACCATCTCCTCGACGGCGGTACCGATGCGCCCGTCGAAGTCCTCCAGCAACCAGGCGCGCTGGTCGGGGTGGTCGGTCAGGGCCTGCATCCCGTGGCTGATGCTCTGACGGGTGGTGTCGTTACCGGCCACCGAGAGCAGCCCGAAGAAGCTGATGATCTCCTCGTCGGTGAGGCGCTCGCCGTCGACCTCGGCTTGGACCAGGTTGGTCATGAGGTCGTGCTCGGGGCGCTCGCGTCGGGCGGCGATGAGCTCGGACGAGACCGTGCCGAGGTTCATCATGGCCAGGAACAGCCGTTCCAGCGGCTCCGCGCCGTCGAGCAGCTCGGCGTCGTTCCAGCCGCCGGCGAACTGCGCCTCGTGCGCCACGTGGGCGCGTTGCTCGCGGGGGACGCCGATCATGTCGCAGATGTTGTGCATGGGCATGAGCCCGGCGACCTCGGTGACGAAGTCGATCTCACCACGCTGCGCGACCGCGTCGACGATCTCGCGGGCGTTGGTACGGATCTGGTCGTCGATGAGCCGGATCTGCTTGGGGGTGAAGGCGGCGGTGAGCAGCCGACGGATCTTGGTGTGCCGCGGCGGGTCCATCGCAATGAACCCCTGTCCGGCGTCGAGCAGCTCCTGGGGCATCGAGTCGAAGACGATGCCCTCGCCGGAGAGGAAGTCCCCGTGCCGCTTGGTCACCTCGACGAGGTCGGCGTGCCGGGTGACCGCCCAGAATCCCTGGTCGTTGACGTCCTCGAAGAGCTTCTCCTCGACCGGACGGTGCCAGCTGACGGGCCGGTGCGCCCGGAGCTCGGCGAAGGTCGTCTCCCGCTCCACGGCCGGCAGCGCCCAGAATGCCTTGGACGACAGGTCGGCCGGATCGTAGGGGCGCGCGGCCCGGACGGCGGCGCTGGTATCGACGGTTGCGGTGTCGGCGGTGACGGTCATGGGGTCTCCCTCGCTGCAGTGGTCCAGATCACTTTTACACACTCTGCCTGTTTGTCAAGCAGTTGGTGTGACTGCGAGTACCACCAAACACCCTCCACGGCTGCTCCTGGGTGGCGCGCGGGCGTGATGTCACCGGGGGCCCGGAGCGGCTGGGATGATGGGCGCCGTGTCCGACCCCCCCGATCGCCCCGTGCTCCTGGCGGTCGACGGCAACTCCCTGCTGCACCGCAGCTACCACGCCTTCCTCGGATCGGGCACCCGCA
>JAYTHS010000193.1:0-1404 GCA_043732345.1 Frankiales bacterium
TAAGCCGCTGCGGCCTCGACGTGCGCACCGGGCTCGACCCGGCTGCCGACGTCGTGCTCGTGGCCGGGGCGCAGGACCTCGCCGAGACGGTCGAGGACCAGCTCCTTGCCCTGTCGGGGCCGGTCCTGCTGGTTGGCCCGACCGCGAGCACGGCGCTGACCGACGCGGCGGGCCTGGTGCCGGGCCGCCTCACGCCGGTCCACGAGGTCCGGGTCCGCCCCGGCGCCGACGCCGGTGACGTCATGGCCCGGTCCGGTGGGGACGTGCTGCTCACCGACTGCTGGCCGCTGCAGGAGAAGGTCGCCGACGACGTCGAGGTCCTGCTGACCGCCAACATCGCCTTCACCGACCACCCGGTCGCCACCTGGCGGCCCGGCACGGGGATCGGGACGCTCACGATCGGGAGCACGGCCACGTCGTACGCCGACCCGGCCTGGCACCGGTTGGTCCACCGCGTCCTGCGGCGGGTCACCGGCGCGGCCGACGGCCCCCCGGTGCGCGTGGGCATCCTGGGCTACGGCGCCATCGGGCACGAGCACAACGCCGCGATCCAGCTCACCGAGGGCCTCACGCTGGCCGCTGTTTGCGACCCCAACCCGCTGCGCGTCGCGGCGGCGCGAGAGCTCGCGCCGGGCCTGGTCGGGCACGCCCGCGGCGAGGACCTGCTTGCCGACGACGGCGTCGACGTGGTCATCGTCAGCACCCCGCCGGCCTCCCACGCCGAGTGGACCCTGCGGGCCCTGGAGGCGGGCAAGTCCGTCGTCGTCGAGAAGCCGTTCTGCATCACCGTCGCGGAGGCCGACCGGCAGATCGCGGCCGCAGCCGAGCGCGGGCTGACGCTGGCGGTCTACCAGAACCGTCGGTGGGACAGCGACTTCCTGGCGCTGAAGAAGGTCATCCGCAGCGGCCAGATCGGCGAGGTCTTCCACTACGAGAGCTTTATCGGCGGCTACGGCCACCCCTGCAACTACTGGCACAGCGACGAGGCGATCAGCGGCGGGGCCATCTACGACTGGGGCAGCCACTACTTAGACTGGGTGCTGGACCTGTTCCCCCAGGAGGTCGAGTGGGTCTCGGCGACCGCCCACAAGCGGGTCTGGCACGACATCACCAACGCCGACCACAGCCGGGTGCTGCTGCACTTCACGGACGGGGTCGAGGCGGAGTTCACTCACTCCGACCTGGCCGCTGCGGCCAAGCCTAAGTTCTACGTCCTGGGCACCCGCGGTGGGATCATCGGTGACTGGCGTGAGGAGAAGGTCGTCGCGCGCTCGCCGATCGGCACGCTCCTGGAGGACCGGCTCGCCGTCTCGGACAGCCCCGCCGACCTGCGCGTGCTCACCCCCAACGGGGACGGCCGCACCCACGAGCAGCGGCTGGCGGCACCCCCGGCCCCGCCGCAGC
>JAYTHS010000194.1:0-1404 GCA_043732345.1 Frankiales bacterium
GCTGGCCGAGGGGGACGACAAGGACCTCCAGAACCGGGCCTTCGACCTCGACTACGACTGGCGCCTCCTGGGCGGCATCTATGCCGTGATGACCGGCGCTGCCCCGGCCACCCACATCCCCGAGGTCCTGGCCGAAGAGCGCACCGGGTACCCGTCCCGCGCCCTGCACTTGCAGATCAGCGACGACCACGACGAGAAGCGGGCGACGAGGAAGTACGGCCGGCGGGGGGCGCTGGCCGCCTCCGCCCTGATGCTGACCTTGGACGGCGTGCCGCTGCTTTATAACGGCATGGAGGTGGGGGACACCGGGGACAAGCCGATCGCCTGGGAGGGAGCGCAGCAGACGGAGACCTTCCGCTTCTACCAGCGCCTCCTGGCCCTGCGCCGCGCCCACCCGGCCTTGCAGCAGGGCGAGACGCAGTGGCTGACGAACTCCGCCCCCGCCCACCTGCTGACTTATATTCGCCGGGGCGCGGGCGAAGAGTTCCTGGTAGCGATCAACCTGGCAGACCAGCCAGTGACGGCGACGATTGACGGGAAGGCGGGGATGGGAGGCTGGCGCGACGTGACTCCGGCCTTGGGGACGCCCGGAACGTCCCCGAAGGGCGCACGCCGCCCGCCGCCCGCGCTCTCGCTCGGAGGCTACGGCGTCCGGCTGTTCCAGCGCCGGGCGGCTCCCCGCCCCTAGATCACTCGGCCGCCCGGAGGCCGGGGACGTAGTGGCCGGCTACGCCCCGCGCGATGAGAGCGGGGTCTGCGGGGGCGACGTTCGCCAGCACGATCACCGCGAGATCATCCGCCGGGAACCGCTCCGCATGGGTCATGAAGCCGGGGATGCCCCCGCTGTGGCCCACGGACGGGTGGCCCTCATAGTCGCCCACGGCCCACCCGAACCCGTACCCCGTTTTTGTCCCATCGGTCAGCGTCGCGGGCGCCCACATCATCTCCCAGGCGGCTTTCGGCAACAGAGTCTCACTGCCCAGCGCGGCATCCCACCGCGCGAGGTCGAGCGTCGTGGAGACCAGAGCGCCCGCCGAAAACGGCCAGGTCATAGAGATATGGTCGGCGTTGCGCCACCGGTCCTCAGCCCACTCGTAGCCGCAGGCGCGGTCCGGGAGGATGTCTTTGAGGTCATTAACGCGGGTGGCCTCCATCTTCAAGGGGGCGAAAATGCGGTCCCCGAGGAAGTCTCCGTAGGGCTGGCCACTCGCCCGCTCGATGATGTGCCCCAGCAGATAGTAGCCAGTATTATTATAGGCGTACTGTTCGCCGGGCGCGAACTCCAGCGGCGCGTCGGCGACGAGGGCCACGACTTCGTCGCGCGAGGCCGGCAGGAACGTCAGGCGGGCCATGACGTCGGGAATGCCGGTGAAGCTCTTGATGCCCGAGGTGTGGTCCAGCAGA
>JAYTHS010000195.1:0-1397 GCA_043732345.1 Frankiales bacterium
GGCGGCCTCGGCGACGGGGGCCTGGGCGACGGGGGCCTGGGCGACGGGGGCCTCGGTGACAGGGGCCTGGGCGACGGGGGCCTCGGTGACGGGGGCGGCTGGCTCAGCGGCTGGGGGAGCGGCGGCCGGGGCGGCCTCGGCGTCGGGCTCCTCCGCGCTGTCGGAGATGACGGCGAGCTCCACGCCGACGTCGACGGTCTCGTCCTCTTGAACCTTGATGCTCGTCACGATGCCCGCCGCGGGGGACGGGATCTCGGTGTCGACCTTGTCGGTCGAGACCTCCAGCAGCGGCTCGTCGATCTCGACCCGCTCACCCTCCTTTTTGAGCCAGCGGGTAACGGTGCCCTCGGAGACGCTCTCGCCGAGGCGAGGCATGGTGACGGAGACGGCCATGGGTGAGAGCTCCTGCTTCGTGTGCTGGTCGGGTGGGCCGGGCGCGAGACCGGAGGGCTAGGAGTGGCTGTGCAAGGGCTTGCCGGCCAGTGCGAGGTGGGCCTCGCCGACGGCCTCGGACATCGTCGGGTGCGGGTGGATGAGCTGAGCCACCTCCGACGGCAGCGCCTCCCAGTTGGTGATGAGCTGCGCCTCGGCGATGAGCTCGCCGACCCGCTCGCCGACCATGTGCACACCCAGGACAGGGCCGTCTTTCTGGGCGACGACCTTGACCGCGCCCGCCGTACCGAGGATCCGGGCCTTGCCGTTGCCGGCGAGGTCGTAGGTGGCCTCGACCACGTCGTAACCCCGCTCGGTGGCGAGCTTCGAGGTCAGGCCGACGGAGGCGACCTCGGGGTGGCTGTAGGTGACGCGCGGGACGCCGTCGTAGTCGACGGGGGTGACGGGCAGGCCGGCAAGCCGCTCGGCGACGAGGATCCCCTCGGCGAACCCGACGTGGGCCAGCTGCAGCGTCGGGATGAGGTCGCCCACCGCGCTGATGGTGGGGACGGAGGTCTGGCAGTAGGCGTCGACCTTGACAAAGCCGCGGTCCAGCTCGACGCCGATCTGCTCGTAGCCGAGGTCCGCCGAGACGGGTCCCCGGCCGATGGCGACGAGCAGCAGCTCGGCCTGGAGCGTCTTGCCACCCTCGAGGTGCACGGTGACGCCCTCAGCAGCCCGGTCCACGGAGGAGAACCGGGCACCAAGCTCCTGCTTGATCCCGCGCTTGCGGAAGGCCCGCTCCAGCAGCTTGGAGGAGGACTCCTCCTCAAGCGGCACCAGGTGGGGCAGGGCCTCGACGATGGTGACCTCGGCCCCGAAGGAGCGCCAAACCGACGCGAACTCGCAGCCGATGGCGCCGGCACCCAGGATCACGACGCTGGCCGGGATCCGGTCCATCCCGAGCGCGTCGTCGGAGGTGATGACCTGCACACCGTCGAGCTCGAGCCCGGGGATGCTGCGCG
>JAYTHS010000196.1:0-4950 GCA_043732345.1 Frankiales bacterium
TCGACGCTGCGGGGGGTCTGGGGTCCGACGGTCGTCGTCGAGCAGAGCGGCGACGTCCTGCGCGACCACGTCGTCCTGCTGGGCGTGTACGACGAGACCCCCGACGGGCTGGTCCTGCGCGAACGGGTCCCGGTCGAGGTCACCGGAGCCCGCACCGAGGTCTCCGCCCTGGCCGGCCAGCCGGAGCCGGCGCTGCTGCTCGTCAACGACGGTGACCTGACCTTCGCCAAGCTGCGCTTCGACGCGCGATCGCTGCAGACCGTCCTGTCCAGCCTGTCCCGGCTCGCCGACCCCATGGCCCGGGCCCTGTGCTGGGCAGCTCTCTGGGACGCCACCCGGGACGCCGACCTGCCTGCCGCCTCCCATGTCGAGGCTGTCATCGCCCATGCCGCCGTCGAGGACGACCCCTCGCTCGTCGAGACCCTGTTGGGTCAGGCCCTGCGGGCGGCCACGGCGTACGCGCCGCGTGCTGACCGCGAGCGGCTGCGCGAGGCCCTGGCCCAGGCCAGCTGGAGCACCGCCGTCGAGCCGGGGTCGGACCTGCAGCTCGTCCGCGTCCGGGCCGCCGTCTCGGCCACCTCGTCCGCGTCGCTGCTGCTCGGCCTGCTCGACGGCTCGGGCGTACCCGCCCGGCTGCAAGTCGACAGCGAGCTGCGCTGGCACGTCGTGGAGCGGGCGGCGGCCCTGGGGCTGCTGGACGCCGATGCGGTCGGCCGCGAGCTGTCCGCCGACCACACCGCCAGTGGGCAGCTGCATGCCGAGGCGGCGCTCGCCGGGATGCCCGACGCCGCCGTGAAGGAGCGCACCTGGCTGGCCCTGACCGGCGGGGAGGCCGCCAACGCGCAGGCCCGGGCGATGGGGAGCGCCTTCTGGCAGAGCGACCAGGATGCGCTGCTCGAGCCGTACGTCGACCGCTACGTCGCCGAGGTGACCGACTTGTGGGAGCGCAACTCGGCCCAGCTGGCGGGCTCGCTGGCGCAGCACCTGATCCCCTCCACCCTGGTCCGGCCGGACGTGGTCGCCCGGCTCGACGCGCTGCTCGGGTGCGACGAGCTGCCCGTCGCGCTGCGCCGCGTGGTCCTGGAGTCCCGGGACGACCTGGCCCGCGCCGTGCGCTGCGCGTCGATGACTCGCGTCTAGGCTGGCTCCATGTGCGGCATCGTGGGGTACGTCGGCCAGCAGGACGCCCTCGAGGTCGTGCTGGGCGGTCTGCGCAGGCTGGAGTACCGCGGCTACGACAGCGCGGGCGTTGCCATCCTGAGCCCGTCCGGTGAGCTCGCCGTCGAGCGCAAGGCCGGCAAGCTGGCCAACCTGGAGAAGGAGCTGCTCGAGCGCGCCCTGCCGGGTGGTCTCGGGATCGGCCACACCCGCTGGGCCACCCACGGCGCCCCCACCGACCGCAACGCCCACCCCCACCGCGACTGCTCCGGCGCCGTCGCCGTCGTCCACAACGGCACGATCGAGAACTTCGAGGTGCTCGTCTCAGGGCTCGAGGCCCGGGGGCACGAGCGGACCAGCGACACCGACACCGAGACCGTCGCGCACCTCGTGGAGGAGCGGTACGCCGGGGACCTCGCCGCGGCCGTCCGGTCGGTCTGCAAGGACCTCGAGGGATCCTTCGTCCTCGTCGTCGCGCACCGCGACCACCCGGACCTTGTCGTCGCGGCGCGTCGCAACCTGCCTCTGGTCGTCGGTCTCGGTGACGGGGAGAACTTCCTGGGCAGCGACGTCACCGCCTTCATCGCCCACACCCGCGAGGCCCGCGTCGTCGACCAGGACCAGGTCGTCGAGCTGCGCCGCGGCGGCGTCACCATCACCGACCTTGATGGCGTGGTGGTCGAGGGGGAGAGCTTCCACGTCGACTGGGACACCGCCGCCGCCGAGAAGGGCGGCCATGAGTACTTCATGCTCAAGGAGATCCAGGAGCAGCCCGACGCGGTCCGCGACACGCTCGGCGGCCGCCTCTCGGCCGAGGGGCTGCTCCACCTCGACGAGCTGGCGATGAGCGATGAGGACATCCGCGGGATCGAGCAGGTCGTGATCATCGCCTGCGGCTCGTCGTACCACTCCGGGCTGGTCGGCAAGTACGTGCTCGAGCGCTGGTGCCGGCTGCCCGTGCACGTCGAGATGGCCTCGGAGTTCCGCTACTCCGACCCGGTCATCGGGCGCAGCACCCTGGTCATCGCGATCAGCCAGAGCGGTGAGACCGCCGACACGCTCGAGGCGCTGCGGCACGCCCGTTCGCAGAAGGCGTGGGTGCTCGCGGTCACCAACACCGTCGGCTCCACGGTGAGCCGTGAGAGCGACGCCGCCTTCTACACCCGTGGTGGCCCGGAAGTAGCTGTGGCATCGACGAAAGCCGTCATTGCCCAGCTCGCGGCGATGTACGTCGTCGGTCTCTACCTCGCCCAGGTCCGGGGCACCCGCGACGCCGACGAGGTCCGCGCCCACTTGCGGGACCTGCAGCAGGTTCCCGACCTCATCGAGGAGGTCCTCACCCGGATGGGGCCCGTCCGCGAGCTCGCCGCCGAGCTCGCGACCGTGGACCGGGTCCTGTTCCTGGGCCGGCACGTGGGTTACCCCGTGGCCCTCGAGGGCGCGCTGAAGCTCAAGGAGCTGGCCTACATCAGTGCCGAGGGTTTCCCGGCCGGCGAGATCAAGCACGGACCGATTGCCCTTGTGGAAGAGGGCACCCCCGTCGTGGTGGTGGCCCCCCGGCACGCCCTGCAGGCCAAGCTCATCAACAACATCCAGGAGGTGCGGGCCCGGGGTGCCCGCACCATCGTCATCGCGACCGACGGCGACGAGAGCGTGACGCCGTACGCCGACGTCCTCATCCGCATCCCCGACACCAAGTCGCTGCTGACCCCGCTGCTGTCGATCATCCCGCTGCAGGTGCTGTCGGCGGCGGTCGCCCAGGCCCGGGGTCTGGACGTCGACCAGCCCCGCAACCTGGCCAAGAGCGTCACGGTCGAGTGAGCGCTCCCCGGTGATCGTGGGGGTGGGGGTCGACGTGGTCGAGGTCGCCCGCCTCGCCAGGGCCCTGCAGCGCACGCCCTCCCTGCGGGGACGTCTGTTCACCGACGGCGAGCAGCAGGTCGCCCGGGTCGAGTCCCTGGCCGCCCGCTTCGCCGCCAAGGAGGCGGTCGCCAAGGCCCTGGGTGCCCCCGGCGGCCTGCGGTGGCTCGACGCCGAGGTCGTGAGCGGCCCGGGCGGTCGCCCCTGCCTGCAGGTCCACGGGGGCCTCGCGCGCGAGGCTGCGGGGCAGGGGATCACGCGCTGGCACCTCTCGCTGTCGCACGACGGCGGGATCGCGACAGCCGTCGTGGTGGCCGAGGCATGAGGCACGCCCACTCGGTTGCCCAGTTACGGGCCGCCGAGGCACCGCTGCTCGTGGCCGGGGTCCCGCTCATGGCCCGGGCCGCCCACGGGCTCGCGACCGAGGTCGTCCGGCGGCTGCCCTACGTGTACGGCGCCCGGGTGGCCCTGCTGGTCGGGTCGGGCAACAACGGGGCAGACACGCTGTGGGCCGGGGCGGCCCTGGCCCGACGTGGGGCTCAGGTCGTGGCCGTCCTCGCCGGTGAAGCGGTGCCCGACGCGCTGGCCGGCCTGCTGGCAGCCGGCGGACGGGTCGGTGCACCCGACGCCCTCGCCGGTGCCGACGTCGTCCTGGACGGCCTGGTCGGCATCGGTGGTCGCGGCCCCCTGCGACCCGCAGCGGCCGAGCTGGTCGCGGCCGTGCCCGCAGGAGCCGACGTGGTCGCCGTCGACGTCCCCAGCGGGGTCGACGCCGACACCGGCGCGGTGACCGGTACGGCGGTCCGGGCCGACCTGACCGTCACCTTCGGCAGCCTCACGCCCGGGCTGCTGCTGGCCCGCGAGCACGTCGGCCAGCTGCGGCTCGTCGAGCTCGGCCTCGCCCTGCCGTTCGCCTCGGTCGAGGCCCTGGAGGCTGGCGACGTGGCGGACCTGCTGCCCCGCCCTGGCCGCTCCAGCGACAAGTACGCCCGCGGCGTGCTCGGGGTGGTCGCCGGCTCGCAGGTCTACCCCGGGGCGGCCGTGCTGTGTGTTGGCGCCGCGGTCCGGGCCGGGGCGGGGATGGTGCGGTTCGCCGGCGCCCCGCACGCCGCCGAGCAGGTGTGCGCGCGGTGGCCCGAGGTGGTTGTGACCGAGACCTCGCCGCTCGATGCCGGCCGCGTCCAGGCCTGGGTCGTCGGCCCGGGCCTCGGCCCCGACGCGGCCGACCGGGTCGAGGTGGTCCTGTCCGCGGACGTCCCGGTCCTGCTCGACGCGGACGCCCTCACCATCTGTGCGGAGCACCCGGAGTGGCTGCGCCGCAGGCGCTTCCCCACGATGCTCACCCCCCACGACCGCGAGTTCGAGCGCTTCGGCGCTCCGGTCGGAGCGGATCGCGTAGGCGCGGCCCGCCGCCTGGCCGGCGAGCTGGGCGTCCACGTGCTGCTCAAGGGCGACGCCACCGTCGTCGTCGGGCCGACCGGCGTGGCGCGGGTCAACCCGACCGGGACGGCGGCTCTGGCGACCGCCGGGTCGGGCGACGTGCTCGCCGGCGGTGTGGGTGCGCTGCTCGCCCAGGGACTCGACCCGCTCGACGCCGGCAGCGTCGGGGCCTGGCTGCACGGCCGGGCGGGTGTCCTGTCGGCGGCCGGGGCCACCACGAGCGCCGGGCTGGTGCTGGAGCGCTGGCCCGCCGCCGTGCGCGAGGTCCTGGCTGGCAGGCTGGGTCGGTGAGGTCCTCCGCGCGCATCGACCTGGATGCCATCACGTCCAACGTGCAGGTGCTGCGCGAGCACGCGCCGGGGGCCGGGCTGATGGCGGTCGTGAAGGCCGACGGCTACGGGCATGGGCTGGTCCCGAGCGCCCGGGCCGCTGTCGCCGGAGGGGCGGCGTGGCTGGGAGTGGCGTTCCTGGAGGAGGCCCTGGCCCTGCGCG
>JAYTHS010000197.1:0-1395 GCA_043732345.1 Frankiales bacterium
TAAGGGGGGCACACCTCGTACGTCGGTCGGTGCGCGGCAGCGCGGGGGCACCACCGCACGGGTCAGGGGCTGGCGCCCGGTCACGCCGGGTCGTAGCGCGTCAGCCCGATGAGGGGCCGCGGGTCATCACCCAGGCATCGACCCCGCCGGGGTAGTAGCTGCGCCGAACCGCCGTCCGGCGGAATCCGTGCCGCTCGTAGAGCCGCTGGGCCTGCGGGTTGTCGGCCCGGACCTCGAGCAGCACGGTCCGCAGCCCCCGGCGCTCCGCCTCAGCGAGCAGCCCCTCGAGCATCAACGCGCCGAGCCCCTGTCCCCGGTGGTCGGGTGCCACCGCCATGGTCTGGACGAAGGCCTCGTCCGGGTAGGCGCACAGCCCCGCGTAGCCGACGACCCGGTCCCCCTCGCGGGCCACCAGGTAATGCCGCGTCGATGTCTGCCCGAGCTCGCTCCAGAAGTGGTGGGCGGTCCACACGTCACCGTCGAAGACCTCGCGCTCCAGCGGCAGCACCGCCTCGACGTCCCACCAGCGCAGCCGACCGAAAGTCACCACGAGGCGGCCTCGGTCGTCGTCCGGCCGTGCCGCAGGGCGACCCGGTGCAGCAGCCCACCGCTGCGCAGGTGCACGTCGTCGTCCAGCACCCCCAGCCAGGTCGACCCCGGTACGGCCTCGCTCTCCCACGCCAGGCCCCTGCCGTCGTACGCCGCGAGCACCTCGTCGTCTAGCACGAGGGCAAGCCCGCCGACAGGCTCGAGCCAGTGCGCGGTCGACCGCCCCAGGCGCGACCAGGTGTCGGGGTCGTCAGCCCGCACGAGGTAGGGGTCCCCGCCCGCCGCGACCATCACGACGTCCGGGTCAGGCCAGCTGGCAACGACGTTGAGCCGGCCAGGCAGGTTGTCGGAGCTGAAGACCCCCGTCCACTGGGTGCCGTCGGCGGGGGTGATGCGCAGCCAGGTCCCGTCGCTGCCACCCTCGCGGCTCGCCCCGGGGTAGTAGACGACGGACTCGACCCGGCCGGGCACAGTCGCCTCGTGGGCCACCTGCCAGGTGCGGGGGAAGGCATCGAGCCACAGGGGGGCACTCACCGGTCGGCCCTCACCGGCGCGCCGTCACTGGTCACCAGTCACCGGTCAGCGGTGGCGACGGCGTCCGGACGACGCAGGTAGAGCGGCGTCAGCGGCAGCCCCCCCTCCCCATCGGTGATCAACGGAACCGGCAGGGGTGATCCAGGGTCGTGCGCGCCCCTGCTGGTTCCGTTGATCACGCGGAGGGTCGGGAGGGTGGGGGGGGTCGAAAGGTAGGCGAGATCAGGGAGAGCAGCGCGGGCGAGCTGCGCGCAGGACGGGTGCAGCAGCTCCCCGATGGGCAGACCCGTGAAGGCGTCGGCGTAGAGGTGG
>JAYTHS010000198.1:0-1395 GCA_043732345.1 Frankiales bacterium
GACGGCGGCGCGCTGACGGACCTCGTCCTGGGGCTGCTGCGCGAGGGGGCGTCCGTCGGCGTGCACGTCGTCCTCACCGGGGACCGGTCGCTCGCGGCAGCCCGGCTGAGCTCGCTGACCGACAGCAAGGTGGTGCTGCGGATGGCTGACCGGGCCGACGTCTCGCTGCTCGGCCTTCGCCCCCGGCAGCTACCCGGGGAGCAGCCGCTAGGACGGGCCGTCGCCGTGGACAGCGGCCGCGAGGTGCAGACCGCGCTGCTCGTCGCCGACCCGGGCAGTCAGGCGCAGGCGGCCACGCTCGAAGAGCTGGGCCGCCTGGTCGGCGAGCGCTTCCCCGACGTACCGGCCCACCAGCGGCCGTTCCGGGTCGACGGCCTGCCGGCGTCGGTGGGGCTCGACGCCGCGCTCGCCCGCGTCCTCGCCGTCGCGGGCGGCAGCGGCCTGTACCTGCCGTTCGGGCTCGGGGGCGACGAGCTCGACCTCGTCGGGGTCGACCTCGACCGGACGCCCGCCGCCGTCGTCGCCGGACCGGCCAGGTCGGGACGCAGCACCCTGCTGTGCTTCCAGGCCCGCGCCCTGCTGGCCCAGGGCACCCAGGTCGTCCTGGCCGCGCCCCACCCGTCGCCGCTGCGCGAGCTCGCCGGGCTGCCCGGCGTACGCGCCGTCCCGACCGGGGCGGACGCGTCGCTGGAGCAGTGGCAGGCCGCGCCGGCCGGTGACGGCCGGGTCGTCGTGCTCGTCGACGACGGCGAGGCGCTCGTGGACTCTCCGGCCGGGCCACTGCTGGCTGCCCTCGCCAGGCGCCAGTCCGGTCGGGGACTGGTCCTGACCGGGCACCCGGACCGCCTCGGCACCGGGTTCACGGGCTGGCAGGTCGAGGTCAAGAGGGCCCGCCAGGGCGCGCTGCTGTCGCCCCAGGACCTGCTCAGCGGCGACCTCGTCGTCCTGCGCCTGCCGCGCAGCGCGATGGGGGTCCGGTGACCCCGGGCCGGGCCCTCGTGCACACCGGGCTCGGGTCGCCCGTGACCGTCGTCGTCCCCCGATGCCGGAGCCTGTGGACGACGGGAACGCAGGAGCGGACGGTCTCGCTAGCGTCCGTCCCGGTGGCGCCCGGTCACCGCACCCGACCCGGACAAGGGGGCCCGCAGTGGCTGGCTTGAGGATCTCGTACGCGGACATGCACGCAGCCGGAGCCCGGCTGACCGCCGGCCAGGCGACGATCGAGGGCGAGCTGGCAGGGCTCCAGGGCGTCATCGACGCCCTGGTCCGGGAGGGCTTCAGCACCGACAGCGCGGGCCCGGCCTTCGAGCAGGCCTACACCGAGTTCACCCGGGGCGTGCGGCAGGTGCTGGAGGGCCTGACCGGGATGTCGCGCTACCTCACCGCTGCCGCGAC
>JAYTHS010000199.1:0-1391 GCA_043732345.1 Frankiales bacterium
GTCGACACCGCAGTGCCCGTCCCCCGGATGCTGCACTTCTGCTCCGACGCCGACGTTCTCGGCCAGCCGTTCTACGTAATGGAGCGGGTGGAGGGGCACATCGTGACCTCGACCCTGCCCGCCGGCTACGCCGAGGAGCCATCGCAGCGAGCCACCCTGTCCGGGGCGCTGGTCGGGGTCCTGGCCGACCTGCACGCCGTCGACCCCGCCGCAGTCGGGCTGGGCGAGTTCGGGCGGCCGGAGGGCTACCTGGCCCGCCAGGTGAGGCGCTGGGGCCAGCAGTGGGAGGCCACCCGGCTCGATGGGCTCACCGACCTCGACCAGCTCGCGACCGACCTGACCGCCGCCGTACCGGTGTCCCAGCGGTCGGGCATCGTGCACGGCGACTACCGGCTGGACAACACGATGCTGCACCCGACCGAGGTGGGGCGGATCAACGCGGTGCTGGACTGGGAGATGTCGACCCTCGGCGACCCGCTCGCCGACCTCGGGATCCTGCTCGTCTACTGGGCGCAGGGCGACGACGGCGCGACCCGCAAGGGCGGCACGGTCGTGCCCGCCGCCACGGTGCTGCCAGGCTTCTGGACCCGTGCGCAAGTCGCCGAGGACTACGCCCGGCGCACAGGGGCCGACATCAGCGAGCTGCCGTGGTTTGTCGCTTTCGGCTTCTTCAAGCTCGCCGTCGTCTGCGCGGGCATCGTGGCGAGGGTCCGCGGCGGGGCGATGGTCGGCGGTGGCTTCGAGGGCTTCAAGGAGCGGATCGCCCCGCTCGTCGAGCTCGGTCAGGCGACGCTGTCCGACCGCCGGCTCCACTGAGCGGTCTTCAGCGCCCACCAGATGAGAGGAAGCTGCAGCGGCAGCCGGGCGTAGGCGACGATCCTGCTCCCGGTGGTGTGGGCGTCGAGGGCCATCTGAAGGTTGGCCGGGAAGACGGCGACGAACAGCCCGGCGGCAGCCAGGGCTCCGAGGCGTCTGGTGCGTGGGATCCCCACGGCCGCAGCCACTCCCAGCTCGGCGACGCCCGACAGGTAGGTCCAGAAGCGGGCTGGCCCCGGGAGCAGGTGCGGCACGATCGGGTCGTAGAAGCTCGGCTTCAGGAAGTGCGTTGCCGCAGCGCCGGCCAGCAGCGCGCTGAGCAGGTACGGCGAGACCGTGCGCAGGCGGGTCATGCGCAGCAGCCTAGGGTCGCGGCATGACCGTCGAGCCGGGCACGTACGAGCACTGGAAGGGCCCCCGCTACCTCGTCCTGGGGCTCGGACACGACGCCGACGACGAGGCTCGTACGACGGTGGTCTACCTGCCCCTCTACCCCGTCGACGGGCCGCCGTTCGCCGTACGCACCCTGGAGGACTTCGCCGGCTGGGTCGATCCCGCGACCGGCGCGACGACGG
>JAYTHS010000200.1:0-4925 GCA_043732345.1 Frankiales bacterium
CGCCGCCATGACGGCCAGGACCGCGTTGGGCCGGGTGCTGCCCTTGGCGCCGAAGCCGCCGCCGACGTGCTCGGAGCGGACCCGGACATCGGCCCGGTCGACGCCGAACAGCGTGGCGAGGTCCTCGGCCACCCCGCTGACCGTCTGCGTCGAGTCGTGGACGAGCAGCGAGCCGCCGTCCCACTGCGCCGTCGTGGCGTGCGGCTCGAGCGGGTTGTTGAACTCCGCGGGCGTCTCGTAGACCCGGTCCACGACGACGGCCGCGGCGGCGAGCGCAGCTGCGACGTCCTCCTCGGTGGTGCCGGCCGGCTCGTCCGACCCGGGCCGGTAGAAACCGTCGCGGTCTCGCTCCAGCAGCACGTCGTGTGGCAGGTCGTCATAGGTGACGAGGAGCCGCTCGGCGGCCTCGCGGGCGGTCTCCTGCGACTGCGCCACGACCAGCGCAACGACCTGGCCGCGGTAGGAGACGGTGCGGCTCTGCAGGACCAGCAGCTCGGTGTCCTCGACCGGGGCCAGCCGCGGGGCGTCGTCAGCGGTCAGGACGGCCAGCACCCCCGGCATGGCCAGGCAGCCGGAGACGTCGTACGACGTGACCTGGCCGCAGGCGACCGTCGACATCACGGGCCAGGCGTAGACGCAGCCGGGAAGGTCGGTCTCGAAGGCGTAGCGCGCGGCGCCGGTGACCTTGTCGCGGCCCTCGATGCGAGGCAGCGAGGTGCCGGTGCTCATGCCGACCTTCCCGCGAGCTCGGCCAGCGTGCTGACGACGAGCCGTTGGGCCAGCGGCACCTTGAAGCCGTTGTCCTTGAGGGGTTCTGCGGCTGCCAGCTCGGCGGCGGCGGCGGCGGCGAAGGCCGCCGGGGTGGCTGGCCCGCCCCGCAGGAGCTCCTCGGCGCGGCGGGCGCGCCACGGCTTGTGCGCCACCCCGCCCAGGGACAGCCGGACGTCGCGGACGACCCCGTCCGTGACGTCCAGGACCGCGGCCACGGACACCAGGGCGAAGGCGTACGACGCCCGGTCGCGGGCCTTGCGGTAGGTGGACACGACGCCGATGGGCAGGCCGGGCAGCTCGACGGCGGTGACGAGGGATCCCGGGGGAAGCTCGGTGTCGCGTTCGGGGGTGTCGCCGGGTAGCCGGTAGAAGTCGTCGACCGCCAGCGATCCTGCCCCGTCGAGGGTCCGGTGGTGCACGACCGCGTCCAGCGCGGACAGGGCGACTCCCATGTCGCCGGGCATCGTGGCGACGCAGGACGGCGAGGCCCCCAGGACCGCGAGGTCGCGGCTGACCCCAGCAACGGCGGAGCAGCCGCTGCCGGGGGTCCGCTTGTTGCAGGCCTTCGCGGGGTCGGTGAACGACAGGCAGCGGGTGCGCTGCAGCAGGTTGCCGCCGACCGTCGCCTGGTTGCGCAGCTGGCCCGAGGCCCCGGCGAGCAAAGCCATCGCGAGCACGGGGTAGCGCTCCCGGACCCGCCGGTCGGCGGCGAGGTCGCTGTTGCGGACGCCCGCACCGATCTGCAGCCCGCCACCGGCCAGGTCCTCGACGGCGTCGAGCCCGAGGTGGGTCACATCGACGAGGGCTGCGGGCCGGGCGACCCCGAGCTTCATGAGGTCGACCAGGTTGGTGCCGCCGGCCAGCGCTCGGGTGTCCGGTCGCGCCAGCAGCGCGAGGGCCCCGTCCACGTCGGTCGGCCGGTGGTAGTCGAAGGGCCTCATGCCGTCGTCCGCGCCGCGTCCAGGACGGCCGGGACGATGTTGGCGTACGCCGCGCACCGGCACAGGTTGCCGCTCATCCGCTCCCGGACCTCCTCGTGGTCGAGCACCGCGCCCTGGACCGACAGGTCCTGCGTCGCGTAGCTGGGCCAGCCCTTCGCGGCCTCGTCGAGCACCCCCACCGCGGAGCAGATCTGCCCCGGCGTGCAGTAGCCGCACTGGTAGGCGTCGCGGTCCAGGAAGGCCTGCTGCACCGGGTGCAGGGCCTCGCCGTCGGACAGCCCTTCGACGGTCGTCACCGGTAAGCCCTCGACCATGACGGCGAGGAGCAGGCAGGCGTTGGTGCGCCGCCCCTCGACCAGGACGGTGCAGGCGCCGCACTGCCCGTGGTCGCAGCCCTTCTTGGCGCCGGGCAGGTCCAGGTGGTCGCGCAGGGCGTCCAGCAGCGTCGTCCGGTTGTCGAGCGTGACCTGCCGGGTGGTGCCGTTGACCGACAGGGACAGGGTGGAGGCCGGGGGAGGTGTGATCGTCACACTGCGCAGTATCCCGTGGGCAGTGCCAGAGTGCGCCATGGCCGTGTTGCACCTGTCGCAGGACCCGGATGCCGACGCCCTGCTCAGCAAGGACCCGCTCGCCCTGCTGGTCGGCATGGCGTTGGACCAGCAGATCCCGATGGAGAAGGCCTTCCGCGGCCCGCAGCTGCTCATGGAGCGACTCGGGCATCTCGACGCCGCCCGGATCGCCGCACTGGACCCCGGGGAGTTCGCGGCGGTCATGGCCACCCCGCCCGCCGTGCACCGGTTCCCCGGCTCGATGGCCAAGCGGCTCCAGGACCTGTGCGTCGTGGTCGCCGATGACTACGGCAACGACGCCTCCGCGCTCTGGATGGGAGCCGCGTCGGGGGCCGACCTGCTCCAACGGGTCACCGCCCTGCCGGGGTTCGGGGACCAGAAGGCCAGGATCTTCGTCGCGCTGCTGGGCAAGCAGCTGGCCGTCCGACCGCGCGGCTGGCGGCAGGCGGCAGGACCGTACGGGCAGGACGGGGTGACGCAGTCGGTTGCCGACGTGACCGGGCCGGAGAGCCTGCTGGCTGTGCGGGCCCACAAGCAGGCGGCCAAGAAGGCGGCCCGTGCGGCCGCGCCCGCCGATCAGGCCTGACCTGGCCTCGTCGGGGGCAGGACGATGCGGTGACCGCCTCCGACTGGTTCCTCACCCCTGCCCAGCGCCGCAACCCCTCGACCCGGCTCGACACCCGTCGCGGTGACGGACTGGCACACGCGTCCGGCAACCTCGCCGTCCCGCTCGTGCACGGTGCGACGTACTTTTCGATGCTGCACGCGGCGGTCCAGCAGATGCGCAGCGGGGACCTGCTGCTGTTCACCGACTGGCGGGGCGACCCGGACCAGCGGCTGACGGAGGACCCTGACAGCGAGGTCGGCACCGTCCTGGCGGCCGCCTCCCGGCGGGGCGTCGACGTGCGCGGCCTGGTCTGGCGCTCACACCTGGACAAGCTGGCCTTCAGCGGCGCGGAGAACCGGCACCTGGGGGAGCTCATCGAGGCGGCGGGAGGGAAGTGCCTGCTCGACATGCGGGTGCGCACCGGCGGGTCGCACCACCAGAAGTTCATCGTCCTGCGCCATCCCGGCCGGCCCGAGCTCGACATCGCCTTCGTCGGCGGCATCGACCTGTGCCACTCGCGACGTGACGACGCAGAGCACGGCGGTGACCCCCAGAGCCAGCCGATGGCCCAGGTGTACGGCCCGAGGCCGGCCTGGCACGACGCGATGGTGCAGCTGCGCGGCCCGGTGGTGGGCGACGTGGAGACGGTCTTCCGGGAGCGATGGGAGGACCCCCAGCCGCTGAGCCGCAACCCGCTCCACCGCGTCGCGGACCTCCTGCGCCGCACCGACACCGACGCCAACGCGCTGCCGGCGCAGCTGCCAGACCCGGAGCCGGTCGGGCCCCATGACGTGCAGCTGCTCCGCACCTACCCCGCCCGGGTCGGCGGTTACCCGTTCGCCCCGCGGGGTGAGCGCAGCGTCGCCCACGGTTACACCAAGGCGCTGCAGCGGGCCCGGAGGCTGGTCTACGTCGAGGACCAGTACCTGTGGTCGCGGGAGGTCGCCGACACCTTCGTCCAGGCCTTGCGCGCGCAGCCCGGGCTGCACCTGGTCGCGGTCCTTCCCCACCAACCCGACCAGGACGGCGCCGTGTCCAAGCCCCCGAACCTGGTAGGCCGCGACGACGCCCTGTCGGCGATCGTCAAGGCCGGGGGCGGCCGGGTCGCGTTTTACGGCGTCGAGAACTACGCCGGCACACCGGTCTACGTCCACGCGAAGATCTGCGTCGTCGATGACGTCTGGGCAACCATCGGGTCGGACAACTTCAACCGCCGCTCCTGGACGCACGACTCGGAGCTCAGTGCCGCCGTTATCGACACGACCCGGGACCCCCGCCCGCCCACCGACCCCGGTGGGCTCGGGGACCGGGCCCGGACCTACGCGCGCGACCTGCGCCTGCAGCTGGCGCGCGAGCACCTCGACGCGGCCGACGACATCGGCCTCGTCGACCCCGACGAGGCGTTCGCGACCTTCGCTGCCAGCGCCCTGACCCTGCAGGCGTGGCACGACGGCGGACACTCCGGGTCGCGCCCGCCGGGGCGCCTGCGCCCGTTGGCTCCGGCACCGATCGGGCCGACACAGCGGCTGTGGGCCACCTGCGCCTACCACCGCCTGTACGACCCGGACGGCCGGCCGCGGCACCTGCGTGGCGGGGCCTTCTAGGTCTCGAGCAGCTGCGGGTTGACCACTGTGGGAGGTACCCGCCGCCAGGTGCCGGCCTCGTACGCCGAGGCGAGCGCGAGCAGCGCTGGCTCCGACCAGGCCGTCCCCAGGAAGGCCAGCCCGACAGGGGTCGAGTCGTCCGCCAGCCCGGCCGGCACGATCACCGACGGGTAGCCCGCCGAGGCGCCGATGTTGGACCAGGCAGCCCCCGGGGCGACGTAGGCCGCCAGGTCGTCACGGGCGAGCCCGGCGTCGATGACGGCGCCCTGGGCGGTCCGCAGGTTCGCGGCCCGCGCGGCGGCGGCGTCCCGGTCTCCCGGGGTGGCCGCGCTGCGCTGCAGCAGCCCCTGACCCCACGGCATCCGGTCCGGGTGGGCGACGCCCAGCCCGACGACGTCGTCCAGCGTCCGCACACCGCTCGGCGCGACGGCAC
>JAYTHS010000201.1:0-1387 GCA_043732345.1 Frankiales bacterium
TCACCAACGGTGTCGCCACGCAAGCCGTGCTCGGTGCCGCCGTGACCAGCGCCCCCGCCGGCACCCGTGGCGCGGTGATCGGCAACGTCACCCCTGGCAGCGCGGCGGCCACCGCGGGCCTCGCTACCGGCGACACCGTCACCAAGCTCGACAACCAGGTCATCGACAGCAGCAACGCACTCGTCGCAGCGGTCCGCTCCCACGCCCCCGGCGACACGGTCACCCTCACCGTGACCAACCGCAGTGGTGCCAACACCAAGGCGACCGTCACCCTCGGCAGCCAAACCGTCAAGACCAGCTAACCCGCCCACCCACCGCCGACAACAGCCCCGCTGCCCAGAGCCGAACCCTTCGAGGGCGCACGACAGCGCACCCGGGCGGAAGCGTCTGACGGCCTCACGCCCCGGCGTCACCCTTTTCGACCTCGCCGCACCAGGGTCAGGCCGTCGGCAGCGTTGTCGGCCGGGCTCACCTGAGAACCAGGCTCACCGGCCCGCAGCTGCCGGTCCCGTGCCGCCTTCGCGGCGGTCTTGAGCGGGTCAGCCACACCGACCACGATGTCCGTGATCCTGGCTGCCGTGCCGAGCGCGGCCGTGACCGTCCGGGTCACGGCCGCGCTCGAGCGGACGGGGCAGCCCGCCTCGGTGGTCAGCGAGCCCACCCCGAAGGCCTACTTGGGGTCGAACGCCGAACGCAGGGTCAGGCCCCCGGACTGGCGGGCGATCGAGGCCAGCGCGTCGTAGTTCTGGGCGCCGCCGGTGGCGCAGGCACCGGTGCACCCGTCGGCGTAACCGACCAGAACGCGGCCGTGGCTGTCGGCGGTGACGTCGATGAAGTCCAGCAGGTTTCGATCTTTGCCGCAGGTGGTCCCGCCGGTGCAGATCGAGCCGCGCTGCACCGGGTCGGTCGGCGTCGCGTCGACGGTGCCCCACGTCCGGCCACCGTCGTAGGTGGTCGAGACGTACAGGTGCCACACCCCGGCGAACGCCGCGTCCTGGGAGTTCCCGGCGGTGGTGGTGCCGAGGAAGGCGAACGAGGAACGGTCGTCGTCGCCGGCGGTCACGGTCGGGAAGACGACGCTCTTGATGCCCAGCTGCCCGCCGACGCCCTGATCGTCGGTCCAGGTCCGGCCCTTGTCGCGTGAGACGGCGGCGCGAGCGGTGCCGTCGGCGGCCTGGTAGCCCATGTACACGGTGCCACCGGCCCCGATCCCGACGCTCGGGTCGGAGCCCCCGGCGGTGCTGGCCGGGTTGCGGCGCACCGACCACGTGGAGCCGGCGTCCTCGCTCACGGCGACCGCCTGGTTGGCCCCGCAGCCCTTGTTGGGCAGGTACACCGTGCCATCCGGGGCGACCTTGACGTGCCCGTGCAGACCACCGCAGTCCAG
>JAYTHS010000202.1:0-1385 GCA_043732345.1 Frankiales bacterium
CTCCTGCCGGTCACGCGCGAGATCACCCCCGAGGAGCTCCCCGACCTGTACGACGCCCCAGGCCCCTGGCTGAGAGCCGGCTTCGTGACCACCCTGGACGGCACGGTGGCGGTCGACGGGGCCTCGGCCGGGCTGAGCGGTCCCGCCGACCGGCTCGTCTTCCGGGCCCTTCGCACGGTGGCCGACGCCGTGGTCGTCGGTAACGGGACGGCCCGGGCCGAGGACTACCGGGCCGTCCCCGTTCCGCCCGCCGCCGCCGCCTGGCGGGCCGCCCACGACCGCCGACCGGACGTCCTGCTCGTGGTCGTCAGCGCGACCGGACAGGTCGACCCGGACGCCCGGTGGCTGACGGGCCCGGCCGTGCTCGTCGTCCCGGACACCGCACAGGTCCCCGACCTCCCCGTCGAGGTCTGGCGCCTCGGACAGCGCACGGTCGACCTCGCCGGGATGGTCGCCGCGCTGCACACCCGGGGGCTGACCCGGCTGCTCTGCGAGGGCGGACCCACCCTGCTGGCCTCGCTGCTCGAGGCCCGGCTGCTGGACGAGCTCTGCCTCACGCACTCGCCCCTGGTCGGCGCTGTCGGGCCGGACCTGCTGGCCGTGAGCCCCGAGCGTCCGCAGCCGCTGGCCCTGACGCAGCTGCTCCTCGACGACCCCGGCGTGCTGCTGGCCCGCTGGCGCGTCGTACGGTCCACTGGTGTCGACCACTGACTTCCCGACCCAAGGCTTCGACGTCCTGCTCGGGCTGACGCTCGACGAGGTCGGGCCCGACCGGGTCAGTGCGAGCTTCGAGGTCCGGCCCGAGCTGCACCAGCCCTACGGGATCCTCCACGGCGGGGTGCTCTGCTCGGTCGTCGAGACGGTGGCCTCAGTCGCCGGAGCCGTCTGGTTCGGTGATCGCGGCAACGTCGTCGGCAGCTCCAACACCACCAACTTCCTGCGGGCCACCCGCGAGGGCGTCCTCACGGCCGTGGCGCTGCCGATCCACCGCGGCCGGTCGCAGCAGCTGTGGGAGGTGGACATCACCGACGAGCAGGACCGGCTCGTCGCCAAGGGGCAGGTCCGGCTTGCCAACCTCGCGAAGGCGGAGGGCTAGTACTACAGCCGCACTTAGTTTGATCTTGGTCGGCGTGTCGGCTTGAGATCGTTGGTCGGCTGCGCATTCTGGGTGCGGTGGCTGATCATGTTGGGGTGGCGGAGGTAGCGGTCTGGGCGGCTGGCCTGGATGAGGTGCACGCACGGATCGCTCCGCGGTTCTCGCGGTCGGAGCCGCGGGAGCGGGTAGCGGCCTATCTGCGTGGTCTGCTGGCGCCGTTGGAGCGCAAGAACGGCTGGACGCTGGCTGAGCAGGCTGGTGAGGCCAGCCCGGACGGGATGCAGCGGTT
>JAYTHS010000203.1:0-4913 GCA_043732345.1 Frankiales bacterium
CTGCCGTCCACCGGTCCGGCCCGTCGTCCACAGACCCGTCCCCAGGGCCGGCGCGCCCTGGGTCACTGCCGGGACCGGTTCTTGATCCGGCTGGTCAGCTCCGCGACCTGGTTGTAGGTCGCCCGTCGCTCTGCCATCAGGCCCCGGATCTTGCGGTCGGCGTGGATGACTGTGGTGTGGTCCCGGCCACCGAACATCTGGCCGATCTTGGGCAGCGACAAGTCGGTCAGCTCGCGGCACAGGTACATCGCGATCTGCCGGGCCGTGACCAGGACCCGGGACCGGGAGGACCCGCACAGGTCCTCCATCGTCAGCGAGTAGTACTCCGCCGTTGCCGCCATGATCGTGGCCCCGGTGATCTCCGGTCCCCCATCGGCAGGGATCAGGTCCTTCAGGACGATCTCGGCGAGGGACAGGTCGACGGGCTGGCGGTTGAGCGAGGCGAACGCCGTGACCCGGATCAGCGCGCCCTCGAGCTCGCGGATGTTGCTGGCAATCTTGCTCGCGATGAACTCGAGCACCTCGGGCGGCGCCGCCAACCGGTCCTGGGCGGCTTTCTTGCGCAGGATCGCAATCCGGGTCTCGATGTCGGGAGGCTGAACGTCGGTGATCAGGCCCCACTGGAAGCGGGTCCGAAGCCGGTCCTCCAGCGTTGCCAGCTGCTGGGGCGGCCGGTCGGAGGTGATGACGATCTGCTTGTTGGCGTTGTGGAGCGTGTTGAAGGTGTGGAAGAACTCCTCCTGCGTTCGCTCCTTGTTCTCCAGGAACTGGATGTCGTCGACGAGAAGGATGTCCACGTCGCGGTAGCGCCGCTGGAAGGCGTGCTGCTTGTCGTCGCGCAAGCTGTTGATGAAGTCGTTGGTGAACTCCTCGGTGCTGACGTAGCGCACCCGGGCCCCGGTGAACAGGTGCTGCCCGTAGTGCCCGATGGCATGCAGCAGGTGGGTCTTGCCCAGGCCGCTCTCGCCGTAGACGAACAGCGGGTTGTAGGCCTTGGCCGGGGCTTCTGCCACGGCTACCGCCGCGGCGTGTGCGAACCGGTTGGACGATCCGATGACGAAGGTCTCGAAGGTGTACTTCGGGTTGAGCAGAGCCGGCTCGACGGCGCCCCGCCCCCGGCCGCCGGGCTCGAAGACGCGGTCCTCTCCACCCCGGTCCCGACCGGTGCCGGGCAGGTAGCGGTCCGGTCCGGTGTCGGAGATCCGACGCCGGACGCTCTCCCCCCGGGTCGCCACCGCCGGCCGATCCGACGCCTCGCCGTGCTTAGCCTCGCCGCCCACAACCTCGCTGCCCGAGACCTCGCCGTCCGCAGGATCTACCGGCAGCACCGGGTCGGGCGCCGGCTCGGGTTGGACGGTTACGGCCAGACCGATCGGGCGGCCGTAGGCCTGGGTGAGCGCCTCGACGAGCATGGGGCCGAGACGGTTCTCCAGCACGCCCTTGACCATCTCGTTGGGGGCGGCCAGCACGGCCGTGTCCTGGGCCAGTGCCAGCGGCCGGGTCAGGTCGACCCAGGCGCGGTGCTGCGGGCTCAGCCCCCCCTGGGACAGGTCGGCGACGACCTGCTTCCAGACCTGCTCGAGGTCCTCAGGTGGGAACGGCTGGGCTTCGGTCACGCGAGTCCTCGCGAACGTCCGGGCACATCTCGGGTGAGGAGGCGTGCGGCAGGGAGGAAGATCAGGGTCGGGCCTGTGCAGGTTGTGCGTGGCAGCGTCGGGGTCAAGCGGCACGGGTCGAGGCGGTGGACATGCGGGATCCACTCGATGTCCACAGCGTTGTCCACAGTCTGTGGACGCTATGGGGCGCGAGCTCCCCGGTCTGGGGGGAGGTCCGGGGCGGGGACGGTCACCGCTCCGGCGGGCCAGAACCTAACAGCAGGATCGGCCGGCCAGCAAGGGGTTGTCCACAGGTTCTCACCCCCGGATACGGCGTGTCGGCGGGCGGCTGTTTGACCGTTCCGGAGCCCGTCCGTACCGTGGAGCGGTCCCGTGCCCACGTCGTGGAGCACCCCGCAGATCTTGGGAGCCCCCTCGTGAGCAAGCGCACCTTCCAGCCGAACAACCGCCGTCGGGCCAAGACCCATGGCTTCAGGTTGCGCATGCAGACCCGTGCGGGGCGCGCGATCCTCGCCGGCCGTCGCCGCAAGGGCCGCGCCGAGCTCTCCGCCTGACGTCACCCGCCTGACGTCAGCGCCACCGGCCCCCGAACCCGCGACCCTGTGCTCCCCGCCGAGCACCGGCTGAGATCACGCGCGCAGTTCGGTGCGGCGGTACGCCGGGGTCGTCGGGCTGGCTGCCCGAGCCTGACCTTGCACCTGCTGGTCGAGCCGGGCGGCGTTGGTCCGGCCCGGGCGGGTCTGGTCGTCAGTAAGGCGGTCGGCGGTTCGGTCGTGCGGCACACGGTCGCCCGCCGGCTCCGGCACCAGCTCCAGCTGCTGATCGGGACCTTGCCCGAAGGGGCCCTTCTCGTCGTGCGCGCTACCCCCGCGGCCGCGACGGCCACGAGTGCGGTGCTGGGGGCGGACCTGGCCGCTGGCCTGCGACGGCTGGGGCTCCGATGAGAGCCGTGCGGCCGCTAGTGGCCCTGCTCCGCGGCTACCAGCGCTGGATCAGCCCGCTGCTCGGCCAGCGGTGCCGGTTCGCTCCCACCTGCAGCAGCTACGCCGTCATGGCGCTGACCGAGCACGGGCTGCTGCGTGGCGGCTGGCTCGCGCTGCGGCGGCTGGCCCGCTGCCACCCCTTCCACCCCGGCGGGCACGACCCGGTGCCCACCGGACGTTTGACGTCAGCGACCATGGAGCTAGTTCTCACGACCCGAACGGGCCTAGCCAGCGCGCCGACCATTCCCTCGCCCGTCACCCTGACCCTCGAGCCCCCGCTCGACCACACATCGCGCAGCCGCGCAGGAGTCTCCCCGTGAGCGTGTTCGACCTCCTCGCCGCCCCCGTGGCCCAGGTTCTCAAGGGCATCCACGCAGGGCTGTCCACCGTCTTCGTCCCCAGCAGCGGACCCGCCTGGGGCCTGTCGATCGTCCTGCTCACGATCGCCGTACGGCTGCTGCTGTTCCCGCTGTTCGTTAAGCAGATCAAGTCCCAGCGCCGGATGCAGGAGCTCAGCCCCAAGATCAAGGAGCTCCAGGCCAAGCATAAGGGCGACCGCGAGACCCTAAACAAAGAGCTCATGACGCTCTACAAGAACCACGGTGCGAACCCGATCTCGGGGTGCTTGCCGCTGGTCCTGCAGCTGCCGATCTTCTTCTCGCTGTTTCGGGTGATGAACGAGTTCAAGCCCAAAGGCGTCGACAACCGGTTCGTCGGGAAGTACGGCTTGAGCAGCGACCTGATCTCCCAGGGCGCGCACGCGAAGGTCTTCGGCGCCCCGATCTCGGCGGCCTTCAACAGCCCGGTCGCACTGCTGCGCGAGCTCGACGGCAACGCCACCACAGTGAAGATCGTCGCAGCGCTCATGATCATTACGATGGGCGCCACGACGTTCCTTACCCAGAAGCAGATGATGGCCCGCAACGCCGGCGGGCCGGTCGACAAGCAGCAGGCCCAGGTCCAGAAGGTGATGCTGTACGTCCTGCCGTTCTCCTTCGCGATCTTCGGCTTCAGCTTCCCCGTCGGGGTGCTGCTGTACTGGCTCACGACCAACGTGTGGTCGATGGGGCAGCAGGCCTACGTCATCAAGCGGATGCCCCCGGTCGTGCTCGGCGGCGGGGGAGCCCCCGGACCGAGCTCCGGCGGCGGCAAGGGCGGCAGCGGCGGCAGCGGTGGCGGTAGCGGAAGCAGCGGTTGGCTCGGTGGTGGCCTGTTCGGACGCCGGCCGGCCGTTGGCAAGGCGGACGACATTCCGGCCGTGCTCGCGGGGACGCCATCGACCTCCCCCACCCCGACGGCCGTGACGTCCGGTGCGACCGCTGGCACCGCGACCACAGGTAACGCGTCAGGCACTGCGCCCTCAGGCACCGCGATCTCAGGAGCTGTGAGCACCGGCAACGTGTCGTCCGGTGGTTCCGGGAGCGCAGCCCCGGTTGTCGCCGGGACCCGGCCTGCTGGCCCCCGCGCCGTCGACCGCCGCGCCGCCGGCAGCCGCAAGAACAAGGCCCGCCGCGGCGGGCGTCGCTGACCGATCCGCCGACCGGCCCGTCTGGCCTCCCTCTGCGGAGCAGCGACGCACCGCGGCTCCCGATCCGCACCACCCCCGTACGGCACGCCCGTACGCGACGCACCGAGAGAGAGCACCGTGACCGACACCCCAACCAAGACCCTGGTCGACATCCCCACGTCCACCTCCACCGTCACCTCCCCCGTGGACTCCCCCAACACCAACAAGGTCCTGGACGGCCAGGAGCTGCTGGTCAAGGAGGGCGACATCGCCGGTGACTACCTCGAGCGGCTGCTCGACATTGCCGACGTCGACGGCGACCTGGACATGGACGTCGAGGGCTCACGGGCCGTGGTCGCGATCGTCGGCGACGGCCTGGATGCGCTCGTCGGCCCGCACGGCCAGGTGCTGGAGGCGCTGCAGGAGCTGACCCGGCTCGCTGTTGTGCAGCAGACCGGTGTGCGGAGCCGGCTGATGCTCGACGTTGGTGGCTACCGGGCCCGCCGCAAGGCCGAGCTCACCGAGATCGGCTCGCGGACCGCCGCCCGGGTCCTAGAGGGTGGGGAGCCGGTCCGGCTCGCTCCGATGACCCCGTTTGAGCGCAAGGTCGTCCACGACGCCATCGCCGCGGTCGATGGTGTCATCAGCGAGTCCGAGGGCGTCGAGCCCGAGCGTCGCGTCGTGGTCCTGCTGGGCGCGTGACAGCCCCCGAGACCGAGCTCCTCGCCCCTCCGCCCGCGGCGGAAGAGGTCTTCGGCTCGTCCCTGCCTCAGTTGCAGGCCTTCGCCGCTCTGCTCGCCGGCCCGG
>JAYTHS010000204.1:0-1379 GCA_043732345.1 Frankiales bacterium
GTGACGTTGATCGTGACGAGGTCGTCGGGGGGGCCGATGGTCAGGGCCTCCTCTCCCTCCTCGTGGGTGCGCAGGCGGGCCTGAACGCGCGCGACGAGCTCCCGGGGCTTGAAGGGCTTGATGACGTAGTCGTCGGCTCCCCGCTCGAGGCCACGGACGACGTCGGTCGTGTCGCCCTTGGCCGTCAGCATGATGATCGGGACCCCACTCTCGGCCCGGATCTGGCGGCAGATCTCGAGGCCGTCCGTGCCGGGCAGCATCAGGTCCAGCAGGACGACGTCCGGGCGCTCGCGGCGAAAGGCGCCCATCGCCGCGTCGCCGTCGGTGACGAACGCCGGCTCCCAACCCTCGCCACGCAAGACGATCCCCAGCATCTCCGCCAGGGCGGGGTCGTCGTCGACGACCAGGATGCGGGGGGCCGGTGCGCTGCTCACCTCACCATCGTCGCACCGCCGAAGGCAGGCAGCAGGTGGTCCGCCCGTGTCAGGATGGCCACCCGTGCAGACCAGGAGCGTGCGTGACCGATCCGACCGCATCCTGGTCCTCCCCGGACGGCCGGACCCCGGTCCCCGACCCCGAGCCTGCGGCGCCGACGACGGCGCCGATGACGGCGCCGATCACCGCTGCGGTGCCGCCTCGGGGAAGCGGCCGGGCGGGCCGACCGGTCGTACCGCTGCGACCCCTGGGGCTGGGTGAGCTGCTCGACGGCTCCGTCGCAGTGCTGCGCCGCTACCCGCGACCGGTCTTCGCGGTCTCCGCGGTGGTCGCGGTCCTGACCGGTGCGCTGCAGCTCGTGACGTCCCTGGTCGTGCTGGCGCCGTTGCGTGGCACGACCGCTGGGGGCCTGGCAGCGGACTCCGGAGCGCTCGAGTCCTTCCTCGGGGGGACCGCCGTCGCAACGGTCGTCAGCCTGCTGCTGAGCACCCTGGCCACCGCCGTGCTCACGGGCTTCGTCACGATCGTGGTCAGCCGCGCGGTCCTGGAGCAGGGAACCACGCTGCGTGAGGGCTGGGAGCTGCTGCGCCCCCGGATCGGTCGCCTGCTGCTGACGGCCCTCGCGCTCGCCGGGACCACCTTCGGCCTCGTGCTGCTGTCCTTCGTGGCACTGGGGGGCCTGGTCGCCGCGCTCGGCGGCGTCGGCGGGGCCCTGGGCGCCCTGGTGGTGCTCGCTGCGCTCGGGACGGCGGCCTGGCTATACATCCGGTGGTCGCTCGCGACGGCCGCGGTGGTGCTGGAGAAGACCGGTGTCCGGGTGGCGTTGAAGCGCTCTGCGGTCCTGGCCCACGGTGACTTCTGGCGGATCCTCGGCGTGCTGCTGCTGGCGGTGGTGATCGCCTCCTTCGTCGGGCAGGTCGTGCAGGTGCCCCTGGCCTTCGCGG
>JAYTHS010000205.1:0-1377 GCA_043732345.1 Frankiales bacterium
CATCCATGACCGAGATCACGGCGCACCACGGGCTGTTCAAGGACACCAACCTGCACGTCGACGACACCGGCGGCAAGGGCCGTACGGTGGTGCTCATCCACGGCTGGCCGCTATCCGGGGAGGCGTTCAGCGGGCAGGTCCCGGCCCTGGTCGCGGCGGGGTACCGCGTCGTCACCTACGACCGCCGGGGCTTCGGCCGCAGCGACAAGCCCACGTCGGGCTACGACTACGACACCCTCACCGGGGACCTGCACACGCTCCTGACGACGCTGGACCTGCAGGACGTCACCCTCGTGGGGTTCTCGATGGGCGGCGGGGAGGTCGCTCGCTACTTCAGCCTGCACGGCGTGGAGCGGATCCGCAGCGTCGTGTTCGCCTCAGCCGTGCCGCCGTTCCTCATGCAGGGGGACGACAACCCCACGGGGCCGCTCACCAAGGACATGGCCGAAACCATGACTGCCGGCCTGAACGAGGACGAGCAGAAGTTCTACGACAGCTTCACGACCCAGTTCTTCTCGATCAACGGAGACGGGGAGCTCAAAGTCTCCGAGGAGCAGCGTCAGCAGGCCCTCGCGCTGTGCCTGCAGGCCGACAAGAAAGCAGCCCTGGGATGCATGGAGGCGTTCGGGACGACCGACTTCCGCAGTGACCTACCCAAGGTCACCGTGCCGGCGCTGGTCCTGCACGGCGACAGCGACGGCATCGTGCCGTTCGAGGGCTCAGGGCAGCGCACCCACGACGCCCTGCCGGACAGCGAGCTGCATGTCGTCGCCGGCGCACCGCACGGCGTCAACGTCAGCCACCGGGACGAGTGGAACGCGGCCGTCATCGCGTTCCTCGGCAAGTAACCGACGACGGAGCAACCAGCCCCGCCGACCAGGCGGGGTTGGTTGCCAGGCAGGCGCACGCCGCCCGGCGCGACCCCGACCGGCATCGGGTCAGGCGGTCCGGAACGAAACGGTCACCGACAGGCCCCCCGTGTCGCGGGCCGGGCTGACATCAAGGACGTCCGCGACAGCGGCGACGATCGCCAGACCCCTTCCGGACACCGCGTCGCTCGCCGCCATCGACGGAACGGACAGGGGCGACCCGGCCCCGTCGTCCGTGACGTTGACCCGGACCTGCCCAGCCACCCGCCAGATCGTCACGACGACTGGCGGCGCGCCGTACCGCAGGGAGTTCCCGATGAGCTCGCTGACGACCAGCACCATGTCGTCGGCGAGGACCCCGAGCCCCCAGTCTTCGAGGGCGTCCCGGGCGAACGCTCGGGCTAAAGCCGCGCCCTGCGGGTCGCTGCCCATCGCGAGCCGCACGTGCTCCGTCCCCGCCGTGGCGGACAGCGGCGGGACGGTCACGACAGCGTCCTGCCCGCCCAAG
>JAYTHS010000206.1:0-1376 GCA_043732345.1 Frankiales bacterium
GTACCTGCTGGCCCAGGATGTGGTGTGGGTGGGCGGCGGGAGCGTGGCAAACCTGCTCGCGGTGTGGCGGGTGCACGGCCTCGATGTCGTCTTCCGTGAGGTGTGGGAGGCCGGGGTGGTGCTCGGCGGGGTCAGCGCCGGGTCGATCTGCTGGTACGTCGGGGGGACCACCGACTCCTTCGGCCCCGAGCTGCGCCCGGTGACGAACGGCCTGGCTCTGCTGCCCTGGGGCAACGGGGTGCACATGGACTCCGAACCCGGCCGGTGGCCGCTGCTGCGCGCCCTCGTCGCGGACGGCACCCTGCCGACGAGCCACGCCACCGACGAGGGTGTGGGTCTGGTCTACGCCGGGACCGAGCTGGTCGAGGCGGTGAGCGAGCGGGCCGGTGCCGGCGCCTACCGGCTCGAGCGGACAGCGACCGGCGTGCAGGAGACGCCACTCGCGGCCCGCCTGCTCAGCTGACCGGGGAGAACGGCAACACGAGCGGCTGCCGGCGTAAAACCGCCACCGTGAGGCCGAGCAACAACGGCGAAGTCCCCTTGAGCAACCGCCACGCCATCGGCACCTGGGCTCTCGAGCGGCGGCCGTGCTCGGGGACGAAGCTCGAGTGCACCGCACCCTTGGTGAATCTGGTTACCCGCGCTGCGGCGTCCGGACTTCTCAGCGCGGGCAACCGGACTCACCGTCGCCGCGGCAAGTAGCCGGTTCCGCACCTGCCTGCGTGACGGCCACGACTCGGGCCCGGCTCGACCTCGTCCGGCCACCAAAACCGGCAGCGTTCACCACCGCGGGCCACCAGACGACCGCTGAGACCACCAGGAGCGCACGGTCAGCAAAGCCGGTATCCCTCAGCGGCGTGCCCGGCCGCCGCTGAGGGTGAACATCGGTCCCTCGCTGACCTCAAACGAGCAGACGGCGACGTCCGAGCCCTCGTCTACACAGTGCTAGGCCCGGCTGGTAGATCCGACAGGCTCCCTCGTGGAGGGCGTTTCGGTGAGCCTTGAGTGACGGGCTCTCGGGGCCAGACCTCGGCACGACCGCGCCGCGCGAGCCGATCGGGAACCCCAACTGACGCGGGGCGACAGTTCAGGTGCCGAACCAGCGAACACGCGCCGCGCGAGCCGATCGGGAACCTCAACTGACGCGGGGCGACAGTTCAGGTGCCGAACCAGCGATCACGCGCCGCGCGCGCCGGGGCGAGCTACGCGTCGATGACCACCGCGATGATGACCGGCTCCTTGCGGAAGGCCCGCCGCATCCACTTACCGACCTCGCGCAGAATCACCTGCTCGAGCGCCTTGCTGCCGGTGATCTTCTGGTCCCGTGCCGCCTGCAGGGCCGAGGCGATCATCGGGACCACGGCGTCGTAGGTCTT
>JAYTHS010000207.1:0-1374 GCA_043732345.1 Frankiales bacterium
TCGGGGTGGCGCTTGAGGACGGTGGGCCGCTCCCGCAGGGCCCGGACGATCCCGGGTCCGACCGCCAGGTAGTACTCGACGAGGTCGATCTTGCGTCCCTTGCCCTCCGGCAGACCGCTGAAGTAGGTCCGGTCGGGGTTGCTGACCTTGACGACGCGCTCCCCCGTCGGGGTGTCGACGGTCAGCTCGACGAACGGTGAGGCCACGTCGCGGACCGTACCCCCGCCCCCGCCCCCGCCCCCGCCCCCGCCCCCGCCGTACCGACCCTCTGCGCGACCGGAGCGACTCTCCCCGGTGATCAACGGAACCGGCATGGGCATCCCGAGCCTCGCCCTGCCCGTGCTGGTTCCGTTGATCAAGAAGGGAACGGACGGGAACGGGCCGGGGCGACGGGCCGAGGCAGCGGGGAGGCGGGCAGGGCGGAACAGACCGGGCACCCCGATCGCTGGACAGGACGTGAGCTGGTGGCGACGAAGGGACACAACCGTGGACAGCAGCAGGACCTACCCCGTGAGCAAGACCGAGGAGCAGTGGAAGGCCGAGCTGAGCCCCGAGGAGTACGCCGTGCTGCGCAAGGCCGGGACCGAGCGGCCAGGGACCGGTGAGTACAACGACACCAGGACCGTCGGCACCTACTCCTGCCGGGCCTGCGACGCGGAGCTGTTCACCAGCGAGACGAAGTTCGACTCGCACTGCGGCTGGCCGAGCTTCTACGCGCCGACCGACAAGGACAACGTCGAGCTCATCGAGGACCGCACCCTGGGGATGCTGCGGGTCGAGGTGCGGTGCGCGAGCTGCGGCAGCCACCTGGGCCACGTCTTTGACGACGCCCCGCAGACCCCGACGGGCGACCGCTTCTGCATGAACTCGGTGTCCCTGAAGCTCACCCCCGCTGACGTCTGACGAGCCCCGAACCGCTCGACCTGCAACCACCACGGGACAGGCGCGGCTCTGGCTGGGGGCGGGGCTGGACCTCGCAGACCCGCGCGCCTCCCGCGTCGAGTCCCCCGCCGAGGCCTGCGTGCGCCCTGGGCAGCCTGACGGCTCCGGTCAGGGTGAGGCGGCAGCACCGGCGCATGACCCAGGTCCAGCGCAGAGAGACGCAGCGGCGCCAGGCAGCCTCGAGGTTCTCCTGGACGACGTCCTTACGACGGCCGGGGCCAGCGAGTCAGCTCGCGAGCAGCCGCATCGCCCAAGTCGCGGCGCCACGAGCCCGTCGAGGTCGGCCACGCGCTCCGTCACCGCCACCCCCATGCCCCATGTAGCCAGCACGGCGGCAGTCTGGTGGGTCTACGGCAGCGCGGCCACGATCTCCGACAGCGGCTTCATCACGCCCGTGAAGAACGGCGTCTCGAGCTTGGTGTGCAGCCGGGC
>JAYTHS010000208.1:0-1373 GCA_043732345.1 Frankiales bacterium
CCGATGACATCGATGACGGTCATGTCGCTCCTTCAGTCGCAGACGTGTCGGCGCACGCCGACGTAGGACACAAGAGCGCCGAAGAACAGCAGCCACCAGGCGGCATCGCTGACCGGCAACGGCCAGGTCGGGTGCACAAGCGCGACAGCGCCGAGCAGCAGCAGGCACAGCGCTGCCTCGTGCCGGAGCCGACGTTCGGCCGCGAGCGTGACCGCGACGAGCAAGAGAAGGCGATGAGGTCCCCGACCATTCCGCGGGCCAGGTGCGGATGGCCGCACCTGACTTCCGAGGACGTTGACACCACACCGGCGATCCCCGTGGTGACTGACTCGGCTCGACCAAGGGCGAAGCTCCGCGTCGTGAGTTGTCGGCTGCGGTGAGCCGTCCCAGTCGCCACCCTCGTCTTCTACCCGCTCGCGCCTCCGCGACACAGCAGGCCGCCGTTCGGAATATACGGTAGGGGGTATAGGCTTACCCATGGACGAACCCCGCACCTTGACCAGCAAGGACGTGACATGACTGACCTGATTACCCCGCCCACCCAGGCCCGCGCCGACAGCGAGCGCACGTACGGCGCGCTCGGGCGGCTGGGGATCTGAACCGCGGGCCACTTCCGGGTCGTCCTGGTCCTGTGGGCGCTGGTCGCGGTGTCGCTGGGCGCGTTCGCCCCGAAAGTCGAGACCGCGCTGGCCGGAGCCGGCTGGGAGGCGTCGGGCTCCCAGTCGGTGCAGGCCCGGCAGGCGGTGCAGGCCGACTTCGGCGGGATGTCGAGCTCGGCGCTGCAGGTCGTCGTACACAGCACCAGCGGTCCGGTCACGTCCGGCGCCGGCGAGGTGGCGATCAGCAAAGCTGTTGCGCTGTTGACGGCCGACCGGCGCGTGTCGCAGGTCGTGCCTCCGCAGCCGGGGACGTCGATCTCCCGAGACGGCCGGACGGCGGTCGTGCAGGCCGGCGCCGGCAGCGCGAACACCAACGAGATGGTCCGGGCCGCCGATGACCTCAAGGGCCCGCTGCGTGCGCTCGGTGGCCAGGGTGTCACGGTCGCGCTGACCGGCTCGTCGGGGCTGTGGAGCGACTTCAACGAGGCCAACCGCAACGCGATGATGAAGAGCGAGCTGTTCAGCTGGCCGGTGACGCTGGCGATCCTGGTGCTGGCGTTCGGCTCACTGGTCGCCGCCGGGCTGCCACTGATGCTCACCATCGTCGGGCTGGTCGCCGCCGCCGGGTCGCTGTACCTGGGGAGCCTGTTCGGGGACATCAGCATCTGGGCGATGAACTTCGCGCTGATGTTCGCCCTGGCGCTCGGCATCGACTACGCGCTGTTCCTGGTGGTGCGGTTCCGGGCCGCGCACTTCGGCGATGCCGCGACGCCG
>JAYTHS010000209.1:0-1373 GCA_043732345.1 Frankiales bacterium
CGGCACGCTGATCAACGGCCTGCAGGCCACCGACAAGACGTTCGGCCTGGAGACCATGTGCGTCGGTGGCGGCATGGGCATGGCCATGGTGATCGAGCGTCTCAGCTAGTCAGCCACGTCGAACGACGGCCGATCTCCGTCCAACATCATCAGGTGGGCGGGGGTCGGCCATCGCCGTTGCGGGGTAGGGAGCGATCACCTGACCGGTAAGGAGCGAGCGTGGCGACCAAGGGCAAGAAGCGGAAGCGGACGATGACGGCGCAGCAGAAGCGCAACGCTCGAGGCCAGCGCGCGCAAGCACGGCCGCAGCAAGCCCGGCCTGTGGGAAAATGTCAACGCCAGCAAGGGTCGCGGCCCGAAGGCGGGCCGGAGCCGCACGTCGCCCAAGGGCCAGTCCCGCCCAGGCAAGCGCAGCCGCCGGCAGCGCACCGGGAAGTAGCGGCCGGGACTGCCGCGGGGGACCGACGTACGAGGTGCGCCACCGTCACTCAGCCGGGGTACGAGATGCGCCCCGTTAAGTCCCAGGTATCCGTGCCGGACTCGTACCGCGTATGAGCAACGGCGGTGCGAACTCCGACGAGCCATCCCCGATACCCGGGGTCAGTTCCCGGCACAGACCGAACTGCCGTGACGCAGGACATCGGCGCCGCCGAGCGAGACGGGCGGCTCGTCACCGAGGACGTGCCAGCGGTGCAGGAGCAGGTGACCGACGGCCGCGCCCACCACCGGATCGAGCGACCCCGCCGGACCCGCGTTTTCCACCGCGCGAAGCAGGTCGTCGCCGGTCACGGCGAGCTGGTCGACCACCAGCAGGTCGGGCTGCAGAACCGGCAGACCGCGCGCTCCCTCGTCATCGACGAGGGAGGACGCGTCTGCGAGAGCCTGGGCGAGGTGCCGTACGACGTCCGCGCGGGTGCCCAGCACCGGCGCGCCCGCCGCCCAACGGGCAGGTGTGAACAGCCGCAGCCGCCGCACGAAGGAATCGAGTTCCTTGCGCAGCAGCTGCGGCTGGCCCAGCAGGTCGATCGGCTGCCTGCCCTGGTCGGGGATGGTCAGCGGCGCTGGAGGTAGCTGAGCAGGCGCAGCACCTCGAGGTAGAGCCACACCAGGCCGACGACCAACCCGAAGGCCACCCGCCAGGACTCGCGCTCGTCGACGCCAGCGTTGACCATCTGCGTCGCCCGGTCGAAGTCGAGGACGAAGGTCAGCGACCCGATCACGATGAAGGCCAGGCTGAAGGCGATCGCCAGGCCGCTGCCGTCGCGCAGACCCAGACCGCTGCCCCCGCCGATGAGCGAGATGAGCCCGTTGACGAGCACCAGCGCGAACAGGCCCAGGAAGGCGCCCGTGACGACCTTGGTGAACCGGGGCGT
>JAYTHS010000210.1:0-1370 GCA_043732345.1 Frankiales bacterium
AGGGTGTCGGCCATCGCCTGCGTGCCGGCCAGGGACGGGTGCAGCACGTTGGTCCCGCCGCCGGCGGGGACGACGGGTTCGACCCAGCGGGTGCTCTCCGGCGAGCACGCCGAGTGCGGCAGCGAGGCGGGGTAGACGTCGGCGTACGAGGCGCCCAGCGACGTCGCCTGCTGCATGATCGCGGCGTTGAGCTGCTGCTGGAGAACCTGCAGGTACGGGACGTCCACGTCGGTGAACGGGAACGCGGACGCCACCGGGATGCCCCGCACCGTCGCGGGTGCGGGCAGCAGTCCCGCGGCGAAACAGCCGCCGGCCGGGGTGTTCGCCACGTCCGGTGCGATCGCGGGGTAGCCGATCACGACGAGCTTCGCCGCCGGGGCGGCGGCCTGCACCGCAGCGATCGCGGCCCGGACCTTGGCGGCGACGGCGGGGATGCGGGCGTAGGGGTCGCTGGCCTGTCCGGCGGGCGAGGCGAAGAAGGCCTTGCAGGAGGCGACGGGGGTGCCTGCGGCCAGCGAGGTGTAGGTCGGACCCGTGGCGCTGGCGGCCAGGCACGCGTTGGCGATGGAGCTGAAACCGAGGTCGTTCCCGCCGATGGTGACCGACACCAGGTCGGGCCGCACGGTGCTGAACACGTCGAGCTGGGCCGGCGGCTTCGGGGGTGCGGTCACGTTCTGCGGGGCGAAGAAGTCACCGGTGACCGCGCCGCTGCAGGCCACGTCGGTGAGCGTCAGTCCGAGCGAGGAGGCGAGGCGGTGGGGGTAGTCCAGCGACGTCTGCTCGCAGCCCGGCACGGGCTGCCCGGTCGGGGCGGCGGGAAACGGCAGCCCGAAGCCCGCGGCGTAGGAGTCGCCGAGGGCAACGTAGATCGGGGGCGCGGCTGCGGTCGCCGTGGGTGCGAGCAGCACCCCCGTCGCTCCGAGGGCGGCCACGAGCAGGGCGGGCACGGTACGTCGCATCGACACAGGCACTCCGTTGGGCGGGGTGGGACGGTGACACCGGTCACGTGACCGGACCGGAGGACCGTAACCCGTCGGTGGTCACGTCGGCGCAACACGGGCTGTCCTGCCCGCCCGGCGTGCCCGGTGCGCCCGACTCCGGGTCCGTCGCCGGCGGCGCCTCGCCGCTCGGTCGCGCACCAGGACACCGCGAGAACCGGCAGGTTCGAGGGTCAGCGGGCCGCCGATAGACTGTGCACCCGTGACACCCGCCGTCCCTGTCGACACCACCGCCGTCGCTGCCGCCACCCCGGACACCGATCAGCCCTGGGCGGCCCTCGGGCTCCAGGCCGACGAGTACGCGCGAATCCGGGAGATCCTCGGCCGCCGGCCGACCGACGCCGAGCTCGCCATGTACTCGGTGATGTGGAG
>JAYTHS010000211.1:0-1367 GCA_043732345.1 Frankiales bacterium
ACCGAGCGCGTCATGGGCGGCAGCCTGTCACGCCGGTCCCTCGTGGATCGCGCGCTGCAGCTCGTCCTCGACCAGCGGCGGTGCGCCCGCCTGCAGCCACAGGAAAAACTCGACGTTGCCGCTCGGCCCGGGCAGGGGGCTCGCGACGACGCCCCGCACCCCCAGTCCCAGCTCACCTGCCTGCTCCGCCACCCGTCGTACGGCGCCGGCCCGCGCCGCAGGGTCGCGGACCACCCCGCCGGAGGGCAGCTGCTCCCGCCCGACCTCGAACTGCGGCTTGACCATCGGCAGCAGGTCGGCCCCGGTGCGGGCGCACCGCACCAGAGCCGGCAGGACCAGACCCAGCGGGATGAACGACAGGTCGGCGACCACGAGGTCCACCGGCGCTCCGACCTGCTCGGGCTCCAGGGCCCGCACGTTGACGCGCTCGACGACCGTCACGCGCTCGTCGGTGCGCAGCGACCAGTCGAGCAGGCCGTAGCCGACGTCGACGGCGACGACGTGGGCCGCTCCGCGTCGCAGCAGGACGTCGGTGAACCCACCCGTCGAGGCCCCGGCGTCGAGGGCCCGGACCCCGGTGACCTCGAGGTCGAAGGCAGCGAGCGCACCGAGCAGCTTGTGGGCACCGCGGGACACCCACTGCTCACCCTCCGGCTCGTCGACGAGCAGGGCGGTGGCGACGTCGACGCCGGTGGCGGCCTTCGTGGCCACCGTCCCGGCGACGCGCACGCGGCCGTCCGCGATCAGGGTGGCCGCCTGCTCCCGGCTGCGCGCCAGACCTCGGCGGACCAGCTCGGCGTCCAGGCGCGCCCGTCGTGCCAGTTCAGGCCTCGTCGAGCGTGGCCAGGGCGTCCTGCAGCCCCCGGTGCACGGCGTCGTACGCCGCGACATGGTCGGTGACGTCCCGATCGTCCAGTCCGTCGAGGTGCGCCAGTGCGGTGTCGACCAGGGTGGCCGTCGCGAGGTGAGGGGCATCGGGAGCGGCGGCGTCCTGGGTGGCTGCTGCGTGGGCGGCAGGCACAGGCCCGGGCGGCGGCGCCCGGTGCGGGCCGGGCAGGGCGTGCTCAGACACCGCCGGCGGCCCTGTTCGCAGGCGCCCTCTTCGCGGGCGCCTTCTTCGCGGGAGCCTTCTTCGCAGGCACCTTGTTCGCAGGCGCCTTCTTCGCAGGCACCTTCTGCGCGGGTGCCTTCTGCGCGGGTGCGGTGCGCGAGGCGCCCGTCACTGGAGCAGACGTCGTCGACACGCCGGCGGCTGCAGCACCGAGGTCCCGGACGGTGGCCTCCAGGGCGCGGATCCGGGCCGTCAGCTCGCTGACCTCGTCGGCCGTCGCGAGCCCGACCCGGCCCAGGGTGCGGTCCACCTCGTA
>JAYTHS010000212.1:0-1359 GCA_043732345.1 Frankiales bacterium
CGCCACCGTGGTCGAGGTCGTCGAGCAGGCCACCGACTGGGCGCCCGGGGAGGTCCGCACCCTGCTCGCAAAGTTCGGCCTGCGGGGTGACCACGTGAACCGCCCCGGGAGCAGCCTGTCGCCCGGCGAGCGGACCCGTGCGTCGTTGGCACTGCTGCAGGCGGTCGGTGTCAACCTGCTGGTGCTGGACGAGCCGACCAACCACCTGGACCTGCCCGCCATCGAGCAGCTCGAGCAGGCGCTGGCGGCCTACACCGGGACGCTGCTGCTGGTCACGCACGACCGCCGACTGCTGGAGTCCGTCCAGGTCTCGGCGACCCTCGAGCTGCCGGCTGGCATGCTTCGCCGGTGACCGACCCTGTGCTCTCCCCGGCCGCCCACCCCGTGTCTTCCCCGGCCGCCCACCCCGCCGCCGCCACCACGCCGCTGGACAAGCTGATCGCCCTGCTCGACCTCGAGAAGATCGAGGAGGACATCTACCGCGGGGCGCAGGCCAGCGAGTCGCTGCAACGGGTCTTCGGCGGCCAAGTCGCCGGTCAGGCGCTCGTCGCCGCCGGCCGGACCGTGCCGGCCAACCGGCCCGTCCACAGCCTGCACGCCTACTTCCTGCGGCCCGGAGATCCGGCGATCCCGATCGTCTACTCTGTTGACCGCATCCGCGACGGCCGCAGCTTCACCACCCGGCGGGTCGTCGGGGTCCAGCACGGCAAGGCGATCTTCAACCTGCAGGCCAGCTTCCAGCAGGCCGAGCCGGGGCTGGAGCACGCCGACCCGATGCCCGACGTCCCCGCCCCCGAGGGGCTGCTCACCCTGTCGGAGCGGATGGCGCCGTACAGCTCCGAGCTCGGTGGCTGGTACACCCGTCCCCGACCCGTCGACGTGCGCTACGTCGGGGACCCGCCTCGGATCGCGCAGGACACCGGGGTGCAGCGGCCGAGCAGCCAGGTGTGGATGCGGGCGGACGGGACAATGCCCGACGACCCGCTGCTCCACGTGTGCGCCGTTGCGTTCGCCAGCGACATGACGCTGCTCGACTCGACCCTGTTGGCTCACGGGAAAGCTTGGGGGACAGGCGATGTGCTCGGTGCGAGCCTGGACCACGCGATGTGGTTCCACCGGCCGTTCCGGGCCGACGAGTGGTGGCTCTACGACCAGCAGTCACCGTGGACCGGGGCCTCACGGGGGCTCGCGCGGGGCGCGATCTACACCCGCGACGGGCGGCTTGCGGTCAGCGTCGTCCAGGAGGGCCTGATCCGCGTCCCCCGCTGAGCTGCCTCCGCGCGGCCCGCGACCTGCCCCGCTGCTCGTACGTGCGACCTCGCTGAACTTTCTCTGCCCGGGGCATCTGAAATGGTGGGG